>JAUXBQ010000116.1 GCA_030619365.1 candidate division FCPU426 bacterium
GGGTGTTTGGGATCTTCCGCCCCTTCGGAGAAGGGGGTTGAGGGGATTGTATTTATTCGGCGCGCACTAACGATAGGCTGAGCCCTCTGTAGGGAACGGTTTCCCCGACCTGTATAAATATCGAAGGCGGGATCCCCTTCGGTCTCAACCGTTCCCTACTGTCACCCCGGCCTCGTCATTTCGGCAGGAGGGTTAATCAGAACACCCCTTAATTTCGTTTTTCAGCATTCTCAATATCCTTAACCGCAAAACATATTTTTATGCCGTTTGCGCTGCTTTCCGCGCCTTAATCCTTCTTCTTATCAATTTATCGATTTCCACCGCAATTACAATAATCGTCGTGCTGAGGCCTATCTCAGCCCACTCGGTCAGCGTCAGCGGAACGGTTCTGAATACCCACTGCAGCGCCGGGATATACAGAACCCCCAATTGGGCGAAGAAAGCCGCAATGATGGAATAAAACAGGAAAGGATTACTCAGAAGAGACATCTGAAAAATAGATTTATCCTCGGACCGGCAGTTTAAGGCCTGATAAAACTGGAAAAAAACCATGGTGGTCAGCGCAATGGTCCGCGCCCGCTCCAGGGAAACACCGCCCTCGAGCTTGTTTAAAAATATCGCCACCGTCCCGACGGCCATTATGACGCCCATTAAGATCGTCCTCTGGACTAAAAGGCCGGAAAGAATACCTTCTTTGGGATCCCGCGGTTTTCTGTCAACCACGCCTTTTTCCCCGGGCTCAAAGGCCAGGGCCAAATCCTGAAAACCATTGGTCACCAGATTAAGCCAGAGAATTTGGGCCGGGATATAGGGAATGGGATACCCCATGAAAATCGTGGTGGAGATCGCAATCAGTTCTCCCAGGCCGCAGGAGATTAGAAAGAGGGTTACTTTTTTTATATTGTCATATACTACCCGGCCTTTTTCCACGGCCGAAAATATGCTGGCAAAGTTATCGTCAGCCAGCACCATATCCGAGGCCTCCTTGGCCACGTCGGTCCCGGTTTTTCCCATGGCGATACCGATATGCGCCGCCTTCAGGGCCGGAGCATCATTGACGCCGTCGCCGGTTACCGCCATGATCTCTCCGTGCCGCAGCAACTGCTGGGTTATCCTCAATTTATGCTGGGGAGAAACCCGGGCATAGACGCTTATCTCCTTTACCTTCTGGAAAAGTTCATCATCGCTTAATGTTTCGATTTCCTGGCCGCTAAGCACCTGGGGCTCATGGCCGCCGATACCGAGATCTTTAGCAATGGTCACAGCCGTGACCGAATAGTCTCCGGTTATCATGATTACCTTAATGCCGGCACGCCGGCACTTGCTTACCGCGTCAATCGTTTCCGGCCTGGGGGGATCTATCATGCCCTGTAACCCGGAAAAAACCAGGTCGGTCTCAACGTCATGAGCAGAGATCGACTCCATCTCCGGCAACACTTCCTTATAGGCCATGGCCAGCACTCTCAAACCCTCTTTGGCAAAATTGTCAGCCATGTGCAGGATACTGTCTTGGTTGAATTTCTCGGTATTCCGGGACCGGGTACACCGGGAAAGCAGTTTTTCCGGAGCGCCTTTAATGAAAATAATATTCTTTTCCCCCTGCCTGTGCAGCGTCGCCATATAGCCGTGCTCGGATTCAAAAGGTATCGAATCGATTTCGGGATAACGGTCTTTCTCCGTTTGCGGATCAAACCCGGCTTTCAGGGCCGAGGTAATGAGGGCCCCCTCGGTGGGATCTCCACTCACCTTATGATCACCGGCTTCTTCATATACACTAGCCTCATTACAAAGCAGTCCGATTCTCAGAACCTGGAGTAGGCTATCCGCCTTTTCACCGGAGAGCGGCCTTTTTTCATGTAATATTTTTCCCTCGGGCGCGTAACCACTGCCGGTAAACTCATAGGTGCGCTCGCCAGCATAGAGAAGTCTGACGGTCATCTCATTTTTAGTCAGGGTTCCGGTTTTGTCTGAACCGATAATGGTTGTGCTTCCCAGGGTCTCGACCGCCGGCAATTTTCGGATAATGGCATTTTGTTTGGCCATTCTCGTCATGCCAATGGCCATGGCTATGGTTACGGCCACGGGAAGTCCCTCGGGAATAGCGGATATGGCGGTGGCGACCGCTGTCATAAACATTTCCGACACCTTGGTCCCCAGGATTACACCACCTACGAAGACCAGGGCGGAGAAGCCTAATACGATGTAAACGATTATATGGGCGAATTTTTCCAGTTTTTCCTGCAACGGGGTTTTGCCGGCCGAGACTTCCTGGACTTCTTTGGCAATTTGACCTAAGACTGAATTTACCCCGGTCTCAACCACCACCCCCTGCGCCCTTCCCTTCACAACGATGGTTCCCATAAAGGCCATATTTTTCTGATCCCCGGAGACCAAATTATCCTCTTTGATGGCAGAGGTGATTTTTTCACTGGCGATTGATTCGCCGGTAAGCATGGCTTCGTCAATCATTATTTCTTTGGTCTTGAAAAGCCTGAGGTCAGCCGGTACTTTGGCGCCGGCCGCCAGTAAAACAATATCGCCCGGGATAAGTTCTTCACTGTTGATTTCCATATCTCTGCCTTCCCGGCGAACACGGGCTTTGGGCACTACCATATTTTTAAGGGCCCGGACGCTTTCTTCGGCCCGGTATTCCTGGATATAACCAATAATGGCATTGAGAAACACAACCGCCATGATCACACTCGTATCCACGTATTCCTTAAGAAAAGCGGTTACCACGGCAGCTACTAACAGGACATAGATCAGGGGATTGTTAAACTGATGAAGCATGATTTTAAATTTGCTTATCTTTTTTTCTTCGGCGAGTTTATTAGGACCATACTCCTTAAGCCTGGCGGCCACCTCGGCGGCGGTCAATCCTTCCTCAGAAGTTTTCAGCTTGGAAAATACATCCGAGACATCCCGCTGATACCAATTAGTGGCTTTTATGGCGCTTTTATCCGAATTCACGATTCCTCCTCAGGAGAACTCTATCCGCCCCACGGCCAGCCGCGGGGTATAGGATTATTTTTATTTATTAAGTTTTACCGGCGAAACAAAGTCGTTCGGTTTGACAATGAGCAAGGAGCAATTCACAAGATCCAACACTTTTTCAGCCGTATTGCCGAGCAGGAGCCAGGGAATACCGACGCGGCACACGGTGCCCATAACAATCAGGTCCACCTTTTCCTGTTTGGCCATTTTGGGAATCTGGATACCTGGATCGCCGGCCAATAATTTTAGTTGGCAATGACCCCGCCTTAAGGATATTTTATTCACAAACTCATCCAGCAGCTTTTTATGTAATTTTTTAGCATCCCGCAGAATGTTCCTAACTTGTTTGGGAGGAATATCAGTGTATCCAAACCCCAGCAACAGTTCAGGGTATTTGGACCAGCAATGCGCAACATAGAGTTCACTCTTTTCCATCTCAGCCAGGGATGAGGCCAGTTCGATAATCTTGCAGTTAAGCGCGGTTTTCCCCGCATTATCGGGATCCGGATCCACGGCTGCTACGATCCGCCGGAAGGATATGGTCTGTGTGGACTTAATCGCCCAAACCGGACAGGGGCACTTCCGTATCAGGCGATGCGCCGTGGTACCGAAAACCATTTCCTTAATCCGCTTCCGGGGCCCTACCGCCGTAATGACCAAATCATGCTTATCACGCAGCACTTTGCGGATGATTTCCACAAAGGGAATACCCGTTAATATTTTAAACTGAACGCGTATTCCTTTTTTACGCCAAGGTTTAATTATTTGTTCCAAATGATTATGGCTTCCGGTCAAGGTCTTAGCATACAGCTCTTTGATGGTCGAGGCCTTTTCCGACGTATATTTCCGTGGCAAAGCCTGGATAACCTCTACTATGGTTAATTTAGCCCGGTTCTCCCTGGCCAAACGAGCAGCCCGGGCCAAGGCCGCAGTACCGTCCGTTTTACTGTAATAACAAAGTATATTCTTAAACCGTTTCATCGCTTATAGCTCCTTTCTTTCCGACCCACGGAGCCCCCCTTCACGCCATATCCAGGCTGAAAGGAAGACCCAGGTTTTTCTTATCTAGTGCAACCATTAAGTACGCTTCTTGCTGTCAGGGAGATATTGCCGCTTTATATCAAACTCAACTTTGATCCGCCACAAGCGCTCGCGGATGGTTTCAGCTTGCTCCCGGTACCCCCGGGCTTTACCTTCGTGTCCTAAATGGCCATGCGCTTCCGCCATTCCTTCCCAGGCCGGAGCAAACATCCTATCCTCGGAAAGAATACCCTCAAATTTACGAATAGCTTCCCGGGCAAAACCATTTTTCAGCAGTTCCTGGCCTTGCCGGAAATCCCCCTCAATGCTTTCTATCTCATCCTCCAGGTTAAGCCGTATGGCATGCTCGGATTTAAAAGTGATGACAGAACAGGGCATCTCCCGAACCACTTTTCCCGCCACTTGGCCTAATGATATTTTAGCCAAACCGGTTTGTCCCACCGAGCCCATAACCACCAGGTCGGCGGACTTCTCCTTTATCAACTCCAGGATATTTAAATGCGCCGCTCCTTGCCGGATTTCCTTGGTATAAATGACATTATAGAAGTCATGCTCCTTTAAAAAATCTTCGAAATCTTTTCGTTGCGCCTGGCGGAAGGCCGCCTCTGACTTGGCCGGCTTGCTTATTACATTTAAGATGCTCAATTCCGCCCCGAGTATGCGTGCCAGATGGATGGCATTTTGCAAGGCCCGGCCCGCAGGATCGGAAAAATCCACCGGGCAAACAATTTTCTTGATCAAAGGCGGGCAGCCTCGTTTGACGATCCAGACCGGCTTGCTGGATCTACGAATAACCCGCTCGGCGGTAATGCCTAAAACAAAGGAATCTCTCTCGTTTTTTTCTCTGGAACCCAGCATAATGACATTCACGTCATGTTCTTCCGCCAACCGGATGATTTGTTCAAAGGATGCAGGACCAGTAGCTATAATAGCAGTGGAACGAATTCCCACCTGCTCTAAGTCCTTTTTTAATTCATTTATGCGTTGCAGCGCCTGTTTGCGCAGCTGGTCTAAAGGCAAGGATAAATGTCTGGCCGTAGAAATAACATGCAACAGAAATAATTCCGAACGAAAAACTTGAGCCATATGAACGGCCATGCGCAGAGCATCAGTGGAGGCCTGACTGCCATCCGTGGCTAACATGATTTTTCCCAATAATTTCATAGCGCCCGCCTAAGCCCCATACTTAAACATTTTCCGAGGACAGTATAACAATGCCTTGAGCAGTACGTCAATGATCGGGGGCGTTCATGCTTTTATAATCCAAGAAAACCGGTCGTCCCCCGCTCCTTCTCTTCTGAATTTTCTCTATCACAATTATCATAATCCCGCTCTTTTCCAGATGCAAGCGAATAGCCACGTTTTTAGCGGATAGGTTTAATGGCTATTTTCAACGGCTTATTAGGGTTAGCCTTGGGAGAAGGAGGCCGGGTGGATTGTATATATCTGGCAGTTACTATCGAACGGCTGTTTCCCTATACCCGGCTTCGTCACCCCGGCGAACGCCGGGGTCCAGGAACATATAGGCAAGATATTTTCTTAATAAACCGATCTCCGTCTCCCAGCCCCTATTTACAAACATCTTTATCAAGCCGCTTTTTTTAGAGGATGTATGGTGTTTATTTTTTTCATTTTTTTACTCCGCTTTTCTTCTCTCAGGTCATACTCCATTTGCAATCCCAACCAAAATTCAGTGGTAGTTCCGAAATATTTCGATAAACGCAAAGCTGTATCCGCGGTTATGCGTCTTTTTCCTTTAATAATTTCAGATACGCGCGTAGCGGATATTTTGGTGTCCTTGGCCAATTTATAAGCGGATATATTAAATCCTTTTATAAATTCTTCTTCCGATATTTCGCCTGGATGTATGTTTGGCATTCTATTCATTTGTGACTCCTTTTCTCGGTGATAATCAACTATTTCAACATCAAAAACATTTGAATTTTTCCAATAATCATCCCCGCACTTAAGTGCGGGGTATTCAGGTATCCCTCACCCTGAGTCCCTCTCCCTGATAGGGAGAGGGGGCGAGGTAACCCCGCGCTGAAGCGCGGGGATTCCTTCGTATATTGAAAGCATATTCTAAACTGATTATTACTCCGGGAGATTGAGTAAAAACTTCCATATCGGCACCACCTCAATCACTCCACGGCCCTCAGCAGTTATGCGCTCTTCCTCGTTACGCGTTACGATAGTTCCCGACTTAAGACCCTGCTCGACCATGGCCTTGCTTAACACTTCCAATTCCCGTTTTCGGGTCCGAGTTTCGGCCAGGGATTCACACACTTGGACCAGAAGGCGTTTGCGATCGCGCAGCGGAACGATGAAATCGACCTCACCTCCGGTTTCCGTCTTGTAGTAATAAATCTCCGAATGGAGGCGCCGCAGCGCTATAAACACCAGATTCTCCAAGAGATGTCCGGAATTGACAAGAATGCCTGAAGCAACCGAAACGGTCAAGGCGTGATCAATGCAGTAGATTTTCTTGGGGTTAGTGTTGCTGCGCGCCAGGGAGGCGTCGAATATCCTAACCGTAAATAGAAAATATGAGTCCTCGAACCATTCCAGATACTCCGAAACCGATGACTTTGGCACCTTGTGTCCCAATGATTTTAAATATCCCGTGAGACTATTCACCGAATAAAGCGAGGCCGTATTATCTATAAGGCGGTGCGCCAAATCAGTCACAGCTTTGGGATGGAAAATGTCATGACGCTCAATCAAATCCCGAAATAAAATGGCAGTCAAATATTCCTGGTGTATCTTTATCCGCAGGGTCCGCTTAAGGCCAATTACCTCGGGAAAACCGCCGGCCTTCCAATAGTCCTCAAAAGCCTTGCGAATAAGCAGCCGCTGCTTGGTGGAAAGTGAAGCAGGGACTCCCAGTCCTTTCCAGTCCAGAAATTCCCTGAAAGAGAACGGCATTATTTCCCATGACAGCGCCCGGCCGCGCATCTGAGTGGCGATCTCCTTTGAAAGCATCTGTGCCGACGAACCCGCGAGATAAACTTCACACTTTTCAGTCCGCAGCAGCCGGTCAACAAAGGATTCCCAGCCCGAAACCGCCTGTATCTCGTCAAAAAAGCAATAAATCATCTCGCTGTTTTTCTTTTCCGGGTAAAGTGAGAAGTAGGTCTCCATAATCACGTCAAGACCTTCGTGCCGCAGATCGTGGAGGCGGTCATCGAAAAAATTCAAGTAAAGTATATTCTCCCGCGAGATGCCACTTTTTACCAGGCGCTCGATAATCTGAAACAGATACGTGGATTTTCCACTCCTGCGAACCCCGATGCAGACTGTGGCTTTTCCGGGAACTGTCTCAATTTTTAACCGCCGGGGCACTCCGGTCTCCAATCGGGTTTCCTGGAAATCAAGGATTATGGATTTGATCGTGCCGGCGCTTCGGCTTTGGCTTATACTCTCACTCCGGGTCGCGGTTCTGCTTCGGCTTGCGTTTTTATTTTTGCTATTTTTCATTTTTTTATCCGGTCATATTTATTTCCGGTTAATGCCTTATCCGGTAACTATTATTACCGGTTTATGCTTGGATGTCAAGCGGCATTTTCCACTCCCTCATAAGGCCAATATCTCTCGCCACCCTTCTATGAGGTTCCAATTTTGAACCACAAGCCCGAAAACTATTTTAAAATAAGCCTAAACACTCCGCCCCCCCCCCCCCGGAAGTGGTCTTGAATATTTGACAAGATTCAGCCCGAATTATTGCGAAAAAAACAGATAAGTCTGGCGATAAAGGAATATATTCGATCCCCTCGCCCCGCTTGCGGGGAGAGGGTGAAGCTTGCCCGGCGTATGCCGGGGGTGAGGGGTCCAGAAATATATTTTATTCATTTATGAATGCGGTCAATAGCAAATTCTCCAATTCTTTCCAACCCTCTTTAATCGCCCCCTTAATGACTCGACCGTCCTCTTCTGAAAACTCCCGTGGCAGAGAGAGATGGTCAAGTATTACGCTGCTATTCTCATTTCTCCAAACAATCCGACAATCCGCACGCACTCCGGCAGATCCGATAA
>JAUXBQ010000270.1 GCA_030619365.1 candidate division FCPU426 bacterium
AGCAGAAGCAGCAGCAGCAGCAGCAGCAGCAGCAGCAGCAGCAGCAGCAGCAGCAGCAGCAGCAGCAGCAGCAGCAGCAGCAGCAGCAGCAACAACAACAGCAGCAGCAACAACAGCAGCAGCAACAGCAACAGCAGCAGCAGCAGCAACAGCAACAGCAACAGCAACAGCAACAGGACCAACCGCCGCCTGACCAGCAACCGCAGGATCAGCCGCCCCCCCAGCAGCAGCCGCCTCCTCCGCTTCCGCCGGAAATGCAGGATAAGCTGGATAAAGCGGATCAGCAGGACCGCGATCAACAGCGTCAGAAGCAACAGCGGCAGCAAGGCCGGGATAAAAGCAAGTTTGACCAAGCCTGGGGAAAGGAAGAAAAAGATTGGTAAAAAATCCGGTCATTGTGCTGGGGATTGATCCGGGTTACGGCCGCTGCGGCTGGGGCGTGATCGAGGTGACTGGCAATTGTCTGCGTTCCCTCGGATACGGCGTGATCGAGACCTCGGCGCGGGTGGCTTTTGCCCAGCGCCTGGAAACCCTGTATAAAAACCTGAAAAACGTCATTGCCGCGCATGCGCCCCAGGAAAGCGCGATTGAACAATTGTTTTTTTCCCGGAACGTCAAGACCGCCATTAACGTGGGGCAGGCTCGCGGCGTGGCGGTCCTGACCTGCGCCCAGGCCGGGTTGCCCGTGCTCGAATACAAACCCGGGGAGATCAAGCTGGCGGTCACCGGATACGGTTTGGCCGACAAATCCCAGGTGCAGCGCATGGTGAATATGATCCTGGGGATGAAGCACGGACCCAAGCTGGACGACGCGGCGGACGCCCTGGCCGTGGCGATCTGTCACGCCCATTCGCGTTTACACCGGGCCCTGGGCTGCCGGTCCTGAGCGCCGTTGGTCCGGAAAAGACCTTTCCAAAAATATTTAAAGCATGTATTATTTTGGACATCGGACGCCTTGCGGAACGCGGCCGGGATGAAAGGGATGAGCCATGATCGCGTTTTTAAAAGGGATCCTGGAATCCAAGCAGGACAGCGGATGTTTGGTTGACGTCAACGGCGTGGGATATGAAGTTTCCATGCCCAACTCGGACGTGGAGCGGTTGCCCACGCCGGGTGAGGCGGTGACGGTTCACACCTGCCTGCTGCATCGGGATGATGGAGATCAGTTATTCGGTTTTCTCAAAGCTTCGGACCGGCGGCTGTTCAAACTGCTGCTCAGTGTGGCCAAGGTGGGTCCGAAATCCGCCCTGGCCGTGCTCTCGGGACTTTCCCAGGATCAGTTGGAAACCGTCGTGGCCCAGCAGGACGTCGCCGCCTTGGCGCTTATTCCCGGCATCGGACGCAAAACCGCGGAGCGGTTGTTGTTGGAGTTGAAGGACAAGCTAAAAACCGTGGTGACCGTCTCGGCCGTGCTGAGAGGCCCGGACCAGGAGAGCTTTGCCGAGACCCTGGAAGCCCTGGCCGCGCTGGGCTATTCCCGGTCGCAAGCCCGGCTGGCGATGCAGAAAGTCGTGGATGAGGCCCTGCCCGCCCAAAAGACGGGCCAGGACCGGGTGGCTGAGATCGTGCGCCAGGCCCTGCGCTACTTATAAAATAAAAATAGCGGCAGTTGAGTGCTCGGAGGATAGAACCAACCGAGTTGTAATTGATGAGAAACCTTGAGTAGTAATGATGAGGAGGATTAAAAAATAATAAATCCGAAGCACGAAACTCGAAACAAAAACAAAATGACCAAAAAAGATAAATTCAAAGCAGTGGCAAAAAATCAGAACCAGCATATACCCAACATGGTGTTCAAATGACTGAAACCATGTTTCGAAATTTTTCTTTTTTATCGTTATGATTTTGTTTCGTATTTCGATATTCGAATTTCGGATTTTAACGTATCCGCGTAATTTTTAGGTATATTTGGACTGGTGTGAGTTGCAATATACCAGTCGCAAGGTATAGATGGGGAGGCAGGTTGTGAAGGAACAGCACACGCCGGATTCCGGCACCGAACGAATTGTGGATAGCCAACCGGAATCGCAAGAATCCGGTGGGGAATTTTCAGTGCGCCCGGAAAAGCTGAACGATTTCATCGGCCAGCCGAAAGTGATCGCCGCGCTTAAAATTTTCATACAAGCCGCGCAAACCCGCCAGGAGCCCCTGGATCACGTGCTTTTTTTAGGTCCGCCCGGCCTGGGCAAGACCACCTTGTCCATGATCATGGCGCACGAAATGGGCGTACACATCAAGGTCACCTCCGGCCCGGCCATCGAACGGCCGGGGGACCTGGCCGCCATCCTGACCAATCTCCAGCCCCAGGATATTCTGTTTATCGATGAGATTCACCGTCTGAACCGGGCGGTGGAGGAAATTCTTTATCCCGCGCTGGAAGATTTCGCCCTGGACATCATCATCGGCAAGGGTCCCAGCGCCCGGTCCATCCGGCTGGATCTGCCCCGTTTCACGCTGATCGGTGCCACCACGCGGGCCGGGCTGATCACCGGGCCCCTGCGCGACCGCTTTGGCGTCACGCACCGGCTGGATTTTTATCAGCCCGAAGACCTGCAAACCATCGTGCTGCGTTCCGCCCGGTTGTATCACCTCGCCTTGGACACACCCGGCGCCCTGGAGATCGCCCGGCGTTCGCGGGGGACGCCCCGGATCGCCAACCGGCTGCTCAAGCGCGTGCGCGACTACGCCCAGGTTCAGTCCGCGACCGAAGTGGATAAGCGCCTGGCCTCGCAAACACTCGAAATGATGGAAATCGACGCCGAGGGGTTGGACCAGATGGATCGCCGCCTGCTGTGCACGGTGATCGACCATTTCGGCGGCGGGCCGGTGGGGATCGAGACCCTGGCCGTGGCCCTGGGCGAGGAAACCGGCACCCTGGAAGATGTGTACGAACCGTTCCTGATCCAGATGGGATTCCTGCAACGCACGCCCTCGGGCCGGAAAATCACCGCGCGCGGGTGCGCGCACCTGGGACGGCCGGTGCCGAACGGGGAACAGGGGAAATTGCTGTGAGCGCCACCAGGCTGCCACGGGTGCGGCTGGCCGGCGTGGCCGTCCGGGGAGACCGCATCCTGCTG
>JAUXBQ010000022.1 GCA_030619365.1 candidate division FCPU426 bacterium
CCTGCCGGCGCTGTTGCGCGCCCATCGCGTGCAGGCCAAGGCCGCCCGGGTGGGATTTACCTGGTCCCGCATCGACCAGGCCCTGTCCAAAGTAACCGAGGAAATCACGGAGCTGGAAGAAGCCCTGGTGTCACGGCGTTCGGCCCGGATCAGCGAGGAATTGGGGGATTCATTTTTCGCCCTGGTGAACCTGGCGCGGTTCGCGGGCGCCAATCCCGAGGACGCCCTGCATCAGGCAGTGGCCAAATTCATCCGGCGCTTCGCCCGCGTGGAAGCGCTTTCCCGGCGCCAACAGCGGCCGTTATCGGATTATTCTCAGGAGGAATTACTGGCGCTCTGGCAGCGCGCGCGCGTACGCGGCGCTACTGGGGCAGGGGCGGTTCGTGCTCGGCGCGGAAAATCTCCTCGCCGGCGTTACCGAAAAAAAGGCCGGTGAGTGCTAATAAGAAACAGATAATTTAACCTGCCTAAACCAATATTTCAGCTTATTTGTTCTTGTGATGGTCAATTTTGCAGGCAATTTGATCTTATGGTACTGGAAATCGGGGTATTTTAGATTTCCAAACATAGGGGCGGGCAGAAAATAGTGGCAAGGCACGGTTAAAAGTGCCAGCCACCCCCGCTCCATGATTTTTTACAGCACTTTTGGGCCACGAAGTCGTGGAAGTTATTCTCGAAATTTGTGCAATAATCATCCCCGCACTTAAGTGCGGGGATGATTATTGCAGGATGTGCACTCGGGCGGGAAGATGATTGAGTGTAAGATCTTCGAGGTTAAGCTTTTTGCTGGCGTTGTCGATGTCAATGCCCACAATCTCTCCCGATTCATCAAAATCCAGGTTGATGCCGGGCGAAACTTCTTTGGTTACCACACTTGATTTATCCGACAGGTCGATATACAAAGAGTCTGTATCTATATAATAATTTACTTTCATGGCTTGAACCTCCGGTCTGGAAAAGCATTATGTACAGTCGTTTTATCGTCCAAAGTCACAACCCTGAGAATTTTTCCGTCCAATTCTTCAATCTCTCCCCAGAAGCGATAACGATTATTTTCTTGTTGTTCTAAGCGAATTGGATTCTCTAAGACCCTGACACACCATTCCTTGCGCAAATAAGGGCGCTTTCGCAATACTTCGTTTTCAAAATAAGGAGTAAATGCATATTGCGCCATAGCTAATTATATCATTTTATTTTTTAATCGGAATAATTTTTAATACCACCCAAATTCACTAAGGGTCATAAAGCGCGCTTGAATGGTGCCAGGCACCCAAAACAAAAGGCGCCTAAATATTACTTCGGCAGGGGCGGTTCGTGCTCGGCGCGGAAAATCTCCTCGCCGCCCACAAAAACACGGCGCACGGTCAAATCCGGTCCGGCCAAAACCAGGTCGACCCGGCCGCCAACACTGATCCGGCCCAGACTTTTCTTGCCCAGTACCCTGGCCGGATTGCGCGTGGCCAGCCGGATGCCGTCATACACGTTAAACCCGGGCAGACCGGCGATAGTGGTGACGCCTTTCCAGAGTGGGTATATCCCGCCGGCCAAGGTGCCGTCCGACTTGCGGGCCAAGCCGTTTTTCACCCATAGGGTCTCACCTTCCGGTTGGTGGTGTTCGCCGTCCGGCAGTCCCGCCACCCAGCGGCAATCCGAGACCAATATCAATTCGCCCATTTTGCCGCGCATAAACATACTGAGCGTTTCCGGCGCCAGGTGCAGTCCATCGGCGATGATTTCCGCGTACAGGCGCGGGTCATGTAACGCCGCGCCCACCAGTCCCGGCTGCCGCTGGTGCCAGGGGGACATGGCGTTGCCCAGGTGCGTGACCAGGGTTACGTCCTCGTCCGCCGCCGCCTGGGCTTGTTCGGCCGAGGCCGCGGAGTGCCCCATGGCCACCACCACGCCCGCTTGCCGGAAGGATTGTATGGCGGTTTTTGCGCCCGGCAGCTCGGGCGCCAGGGTAATGACCTTCAGCTCATCCTGACCTGCTTTCAGGATCTTTTCGATCTCGGCCCTCCGGATCGGCCGCACGGCTTCCTCAGGGATAGCGCCCCGCATTTCCGGATTCAGAAAGGGTCCCTCCAGGTGCAATCCCAGCAGGCGCAAGGGAGCTTGCGACCTGGCTTCCTTGACTAGCTCCACCATCCGGGCCAGCGCCGTGGCGCCTTCGTACAGGATTGACAACATCATCGCCGTGGTGCCGTGCGAGGCGTGAAAATATGAGGCTGCCAGCAAGCCGCCCAAGGTGCGGACATCAGCCCCGCCCCCGCCGTGACAGTGCAGGTCGACCAGTCCGGGAAAAACCAGGTAACGCTGTGCGCTGATAAACGTCTCGCCGGAAAAACGACTGGCGGCCGTGGAGGGCAAAATGCTCTCAATGCGTTTCCCTGAGATGACCACCAGCTTGTCTTCCAGGGGCTGCCCCTCGGTGGCCAAGCCGCGAGCCCGAATGATCCAACGTTTCATCATCTTTCCAGCACCACGGTGGCTGCCGCGTATCCCCTGCTGTGCGACAGCGACAGCCATATTTTTTTCGCGCCGGCCCGGGAGTTCAATTCCGCCGCGCGTCCGCTGAGTTTAATTTCTGGACGGCCGGCCCGGTTCCGGCGGATCTCCACTTCATTCCATTTCACGCCTCGCGCCCAGCCGGTGCCCAGGGCTTTAAAAAACGCCTCCTTGGCGCAGAACCGGCCGGCGAAATGCTGGCCGGACCTTTTCTTTTTCAGGCAGTATTGCCGCTCGGCCGGGGTGAAAGTCTTCACCAAAAATGCCTTCCGGCCGCGCGCGATAGCCTGCTCCACCCGGGCGATTTCCTGAATGTCCATCCCTACGCCGATGACCACGGCGGCCTCCTGCGAATGCTATGGCTACGGATATTACTATACCAATAATGGCGAGGGTGGGGAGAGAATTATTGTGCGGGACCGGCCCGCCGACAGCGGGTTCCGGGTGACGGACTCACACGTTTCCCGCCTGGTTGGACCTCAGGCTTCTTCCGCTGTACGCGTGGACGAAGAGCTTCAGTAATTCCGGGTCAAAAGCGTGACTCGCTTCCCGGATCATGGTTTCCATGGCCCGGGCCGGATCCAGGGTCGGCTGTCCGGGGTAATCGGCGGTGAGCATGTCGAAATGATTGACCACCGTGATGATCCGGGCGAAGAGCGGAATCGCCTCGCCTCGCAGGCCGTCCGGCTGACCGGTGCCGTCGAAACGCTCATGGTGCGCCCGGACGATGCTCCCTCCCCCGGGTAAAAAGTCCAGCTCGTGGACTATGTTTTCACTCATGATGACGTGGGTGTCCAGAATTTGCTGTTCCCACCTGCTCAGTTTGATTTTCTGGCGCAGGATGTTTTCCGGCACGGCGATCTTGCCGATGTCGTGAAGCAGCGCCAGATACTCCAGGCGCCGCAAATCCACGGCGTCCAGCCGCAATTCCTTTCCTATCATTACCGCGTATTCGGCCACCCGGACGGAATGGGCATAGGTGAAGGCATCCTTGGCTTCCAGCGTGCCGATCAAGGCCCGGATCGTCCCCTTAAAATAGTTCTGTAATTGGTGGTAAAGATCCGCGCTTTCAATGGCCGTGGTGGTCATGCTCCCGAGCAGGGAAAGAAACTGCTGGGCGTCATGGTCAAAGGGCTGTCCCTCTCCCTCCCGGTATAAAATTAGGGCTCCGCGGACCTGGGATAAGCGCACGAACGGCACGGCCAGCAGGGAGCCCGGCTCGCAGCAATCCTGGAAATCATCGTCCGCCTTGAGATCCGGCACCAGCAGAACGCGTCGGTGGCGTTCCAGCCACTCCAGGGTAAATTCGTCGGCCGGCGTTAAGGCCACGTTGCTTTCCTGCCCCTTGCGGTAGTTTCCGCGATACTGGTACCCCTCCAGCCGCAGGTTGTAAATCACCAGAAAGGCCCTGTCCGCCTTGATGACCTGCTGGACCATGTGCAAAATAGTGGCGCCGATCTTCTCGATGCTGGTGTTGCGACTGACTTTCGTGCCTAGCTCAGCCAGGGCCGAAAATTCGAAGAGCTTTTTCTTGATGGCGTAGTCCAGTTTTCGCTCCTTAATGCGCGTGCGCCGGTGTTTTTCGTCCTCCTCGTCCGCGGCCCGGGGGCTGCGGTCCAGCACGTACTGGACCGACTCCCGGATGGTCTTAATGTCAAAGGGCTTGATCACCAAATCCCGCGCGCCCTGGTTCAGGGCCTCGGTGACCGTGGCCTCGGTGGCGTAGGCGGAGATCAGGATGACTGGTGTCTCCACACCCCACTGCAGCCGGATGGTCTTAAGTAATTCCATGCCGTCCATGCGCGGCATGCGCAGGTCGGTCAGGACCAGGTCGTATTTTTTTTCAGCCAGCAGCGCCATAGCGTCCAGGCCGTCCCCGGCGGTGTCGATCAGGTGACCCTGCTCAGCCAAAATAAGAGTCAGGGACTCCTGAATGCTTTTTTCGTCATCCACTACCAGAATCTCAGACACGGTTGTCCTCCCTTCGGAACCAGGGTTACCTCTATTTTCGTCCGTCCGGGGACTTGATTAAGCCGTTTCCGCGCAATTCGCCGGCTGCCGCCCCCGGAGCAAACAGTATACCCTCACCCTGCTGAAGCTGTGTCATAATTAGTGTTTAGGGCGTGGGTTAATTACCCCAGTCTTTTTTAATTGTGACACAGTCTCGCTAGGGAGAGGGAAAGCGGTTCCCCCGCACTTACGTACGTGGATTCTTTTGTATGTTGAAGGTCATCTTGATTTTTACTAAAAATCGTGTATGGTATGGTCATTCCGCCTGGGGAGGAAAAGATGTCCCGTATTTTTTCCACGCGGTCCAGGCATTGGCTGCTTCTCCTGGGCCTGGGCGCGGTCATTACCGCTATTTATTTCCTGCAGGCCCGCGCGCGGGAGCAAACCAGCGCGCCGGTTACGGTGCTGAATGTAAGCCTGGACAGCGTACAATCGGTTTTTCCCTTGGCCGCGGCCCTGCGCCCCCTGGCCGGACAGGCTGACCTGGGCGAGGTCCTGGACCAGGGAGGCCAGGCGCTCGGCATAGTGATATTAACCTCCCCACTGGCGGATGGCATCATCGGCTACCTTGGTCCCATGCCCCTGCTCATCGGCTTGAATACCGAGGGACGCATTGCGGGCATTCGGCTGCTGCCAAACGCCGAAACCGGAACTTTCATTCGGCAAATTGAACAAACCGGGCTGCTGCAAGCCTGGGACGGCCTGGCTTGGGAAAAAACCCGGTCGCTTCAGGTCGACACCGTCGGCGGCGCCACTGCTTCCTCCCGCGCCATCATTCAGAGCCTGCGCTTCAGGTTGTCCGCGCTAAGTCGCGAGTCGCTCACCACCCGCTGGCAACCCACGCTGCCGGATATTCTCACCCTGGTTTTTATAGTCATGGCACTTTTCTTTTTCTGGTTTCGTTTTAAATACTCGCGGGCGGCGCGGACCGTCTTACTGGTCATGGCCGTGATCTACCTGGGATTTTTTCGCGGTTTATTTCTGTCCACGGCCTTGTTTGCGGGTTGGCTGCCATACGGCTGGCCCTGGCCGTCCGGATGGATTTTGCTGGTCCTGGCCGCCTTGGCCGTCGCCCTGCCGCTCCTGACGGGAAAACCGTTTTACTGTAATTATCTTTGCCCGTTTGGCGCCGCCCAGGAGCTGGTATCCAAAATATCGCCCTGGCGTCTGGCGCTCGGACGGCGCTGGTACCAGGGCCTGGCGTGGAGCCGGCGAGCGTTTCTAGGTCTGATTGCAGTGCTGATGCTGCTCAATGTTTCCGTGGACCTCACGCAGTTCGAACCATTTACCGCGTTTCTCGTTCGCACTGCCGGTGTTTGGGTTCTGAGCCTGGCAGCCGCGTCCTTGTTGCTTTCGCTCTGGCTTCCCCGGTTTTGGTGCACTGCCCTGTGCCCCACCGGCGCTTTCCTGGACCTCTGGCGCCGGCCGCGGAAATAAGCAAATCCCGGGCGAAAATACGGTCGAAATAAAACGTGCGGGCTTAACGGCTGGAGTTGGACAAACGATGATACTGATCGATGAATTCGGCGGGTTGACGCGGGCTGAGCAGGTACTGCTTCCCGGAGTTCAGAGTGAGCAGCACAAACTCTTCCTCCGGCGGCCGGTGGCGCACAACGCGCTTCCCGGCCCGTTTTCGTTCGGTCGTGACCAGCGTTACGGTGCAGTACTCGATGAATTGGGATAGACGCTGCCCGGCCTTAAACATGCCGAGGCCTGCCTTTGGTTCCGGATTCTGGTAGGCCACGAGCACGTCTCCCACCTGGGCTTCCGATACCAGGACCAGCCGGCTGATTTCATTGGCTGGGAACCAGTGCTGCCTGTAAAAACGCTGGGCGAGTATCCCCCGGGCCTGCAGGCCAAACTGGCTTCCGAGTGCGAACGTCTGCGCCAGCAGATAGATCAAGACTCCGCCCAAGAAGCCTGTGATCACCAAGCCGGTATCCCGGCGAAAAAACAAAATGACCACGCCTGCCGTCAAGCCCAGCCCGATGCCCAGCAAAAAACGCCAGGTACGCACAAAGGACACCCTGGGTTTGAAAAACGTCATCTGTTTAGCGTCAACAGCCACCGGTCGCATGAACAGTTTCCCGTAGGCAGGACGAGGCCGGGCGTTTTACCGTCTCGTCCCGGCGTTGCTTACCATATCCGGTCGCCCGGGAAAAACGAACCCCTAAGCACGCGGTGACGGGACGCCGTGTTTAGGGCGCGATTTCGATGGTCTCGTCCTTTTTCAATTTTTCTGTGGGCTGCCCGGTGGACGGATACTTCACTTCATTGCCGATATCCACCAGGAAGAGGGTAAACGCGCCGTCCCGGCCCTGCTCCAGGACCAGATGGTAGGTGATGTCGCCGGATTTTTCATGGCTGACGGTGTAGTACAACTGTATGACGCGCTTGCCGGGCACCAACTGATAGGCCTCAAAAACGGCTTTGGTTTGTTTCCCGTATTCCTCGGCAATGGTTTGCCAATCCGCGGTGAATTGTTCCAAATTGGACCTGGTATCGAACTTGATGCTGGATGACATATATTTGTCATAAGCCGCCTGGTATTCTCCCAGCATGATGAGCTTCAGAAACCCGTTGCCCGCCTTAATGGCCTGGTTTTCGTCCAACGTCTTTTTTTCGGCCGCGCAACCGGCCAGCAGGACACCCAGCAAAAAAACCGTCAACGCTTTTTTCATGGCTGCCTCCCTTGTTTTTTTCATAATGTACACCTTTCCGGCGCCAAGTCAAGCAGGCAATGGCCAGGGAGAGAGGTCAGCCCAATTTGATCCATAGGAGGGCCCCGTCCAGCTTGTTGACGCTGACCATGCCCTCAGGGGGCTGATGCGGTTTGGCGTACCGGAAGAGTATATTAATACATTCATTGCTTTCGATCACGCGTGAGGGTTTTTCGTCAAAATCCTTGGCCCAGGACTGTTGGTGTAAAAATTCCTGGGCTTTCGCGATGGCTTGGTTGGGAGAGACGAGTTTTTTTCCAGCAGCCGCGGACATATCCTCAGCCATGTACACCCCTTCCACAACCGGTTTGAAGCCCGAAATGGTTACTTCCGGTATGGTGCCCGTAAACCCGTCATAAATCAAGCCAATTTTAACCTCTGGCTACGGCCATGCTATTTTTTTCGACTTGGTTAAAGTTTGGGGAAAAGGTCATGAGAACCCGGCAGAGTGACTCACACTGTAAAAGATCGTCAATAACTACCTGCCACAACTGGTTTTTTCGCGCGAATCCTAGGGGACCAATTTTATTTTATGATAGAACTAATCCCCGAATTGAGCATCGGGTATTTCCTTCACACTATTTCAAGGCTGCAGGCTAAGGGATATTTGCGGTAAATGGACGGCCTGTTTTTTTTGCGAGTGTTTCCCGATTCAAATAGTTGCGCCAGCTGGCGCTTGCCGCGCATGACCCAGATTCCCAGCGTGGACAGCGGAATCTTCAGCCGCTGGGCCGCGTCCAGGTAGGATTGATCCTGCCAGTAAATCAGCAGGATCGCCTCCTGGTATCTGGACGCCAATTGCTGCAGCCCCTGCCGCACGGCCGCCCGCGCCTCATTTTGCGCCGCGCAATCCTCGGGAGTGAGCGCGTCAGGATCGGCCAGATATTCCCCGCCCGCGACCTCGGACCAATCGGGTTTCACCTCGCACGCCTGCGTTTTTTGCCTGCGCCAATATTTCCGGCAATTATTAAGGGTAACGCAGCAAATCCAGGTCCATAGTTTAGCTTCGCCCCGAAAAGAGAATATTTTTCTCTTGGCCATGATGGTTAAAAAGACTTCCTGCGCCACATCCTGGGCATCATCCTGGGAGTGGATATATTTGCAGCACAAGCGAAAAACCCGGGGATAGTAGCGGCGGACCAATTCCTCCCCCGCCTCCTTCCGGCCATTTTTATACTCCAGAATTAATTCTGGATCCGATCGTTCATGCTCAGCGAACATATGCCCCCCTTGTCTGCGGCAGCGCAGGGCAGGAAAATCGCCAGGTGCATTCGAATTCTATCCGCCCGCAGCTGCTGTTTATTCTTTCATCGTACAAAGAAGCAAGTTTCGCGCCAAACCAGACCGCAACTGATGACTAAGGAAAAATCAAACTTCAGCCATTTCATTAGAAAAAACAGATCTCATTTTCAGGGTTTTTCATTAAAACGGAAGTATTTGTTCGCAGGGTGGAAGTTACTGCTTCCGGCACATGCTTTTTTAGCCTATAGGGAACCGGGCAAACACCGGCTAGTTTTTAGTTTGCTAACGAGGGCGAGGTTTTTATACTATTAATTGAGTGATGCGTTTATACTGTCACAGTTATGGTAACGGATCAAGGCTATGGCGGTTACCATTTTTTCGATTTACCGCACTTAACGGAATGGGCTATTTCGGAAAATAATCCCATACCCAGAGCAGCCGATGAAAAACATATTTGCCTTATTTTGTCTAGGACTACTGCTGTTGGCCGGCGCTTGCGCGCAACCGGAAAAAACGGAGTTGCGATTTTTATTCTGGGGTGATCTGGCCGAAATCGACGCCATGATTGAATTGATTGCCAGCTTCGAAAAGGGACACCCTGCCATCAAGGTGAAGTTGGAGCATTTCCCTGTCACCAAGAACTATATCCATGAATCCCTGACGTATTTCAAACACGCTGCGGCTCCGGACGTCATGTTTGTGGAAGTAAACAACTATGTGATTTTCAGGCATAATGGCATGCTGCTCGACTTGTCCGCACTGCTGGCCAAAGATGCTGAATTCAGTCTGCAGGATTATTACCCTGACGTCATCAAACGTTTTTCGGTGGGGGACAATCTCTACGCCATTCCGCGGGATACGGCTCCGATCTGCTGCGTGTATTACAATAAGGATTTATTCGATGCGGCGGGAGTCCCTTATCCACGCGAAGATTGGCAGTGGCCGCAGGACTTTTTGCCCATAGCACAAAGTTTGACTCAATACAAGGCACAGGGGGAAACCGAGGTCTATGGCTTTGTGGATGATTGGCCCAACTGGGACGCCTTTGTCTTAAGCAATGGCGGCAGCTATGTGGACAACAGCCAATATCCCGGCCGCATAACCCTGGACTCCCCGGAAAGCATCGCTGCCATACGGTTTCGGCGAGACTTGGTCTACAAATACAAGGTCACGCCCTCGCCGGCACAATTGGCGGCTGCCAGCGTGGTAGACAGTACTGATCTCTTTACAAACCAGAGAGCGGCCATGTTTTTAAGCGGTTTATGGAAGACCCCCTATTTCCGGGAGATCAACGACTTCGCATGGGATATGGTTCTTTTTCCCAAGGGGCCCACGGGCCTCAGACGGTTTTCCACCGGCGGCTCGGGATACGCCATTGTCAAATCCACCGCGCATCCTCAGCAAGCCTGGCAGCTGATAAAATTTCTCGCGGGCCGGCCGGGACAGGAAGCTTTAGCCAGAAGTGGCGTGGCCCAACCGGCCAATAGGACCATCGCGCAATCCGCTTTGTTCCTGGACGGGCGCAGACCGCACAATAAACACCTGCTCTTGGAAGCTGTCGCTCATACGGAATACACGCCGAATTTTATCTGGTGGAGTGAATTTCAGGATGCTTATTTATTCCCGGCTCTCAATCAAATCTGGGATGGAGAACCCGGAATAGAGGAACTATTGCGGGACGTTACGGAAAGAGCCAATCGCGATTTTTTTCACTAGCAAGCTGCTAGTTCACGGGCTCGTTGCCGCCTTCCGGCCCCGTCCCGGTCGCGGCGCCGCCGTGGCCGCGTTTCTCTCCGCAGCGCTCCAGGAGCTGATTGAGATACTCGCGTGTGATGCCAATGGCCTTGGCTGTCCGGGATTTATTTCCCCCCTGTTTGGCCAGATGATGCCGCAAGTACTCCGCCAGGACCTGGCGGGAACTTCGTTCCCGGGCGGCTTTGAACGACTGATAGTCCACGTCCAGGCTTCCCCGGCTGGATACGGCCGTGCCCTGGCTGGTTCCGGCGCGGTACTCAATAAAATCCCGGAAGTCATTCCAGGCGGCTTGGGGTCCCCAGCAATTCCGCACGCCATAGTCGATGCAATCCTGCAATTCCCTGATATTGCCCGGCCATGACAACCGCTGAAAACTCGCCAGCACCTCGTCCGTGACCCCGCTGATGTTTTTCCCGTATTGCTGATTGAATTTCAGGATGAAATCGTTAACCAGCAAGGGTATATCCTCCGCGTGCTCCCGCAGAGGCGGAATCCGTATTTCGTTCTTTTTGAGCCGTTGATAAAGGTCAAGGCGGAAAGTTTTCCGGGCGACCATCTCCTCCAGGTTGCGATTAGTGGCGGCCAGGATAACGACATCGAGTTGCAGGGGTTCATTGGATCCCACGCGCGTCATGGTCTTGCTGTCCAGCAGGGTCAGCAGCTTGCCTTGCTGCTCCAGGGGCAACTCTCCGATTTCATTGAAAAAGGCGATCCCCCCCTCGGCCTCTTCAATCCTGCCCTTTTTCACGCGTTTGGCTTCCGAGTGCGCCCCCGGCACAAATCCGAAAATTTCGGTCTCGAAAAGATTGGGCGGTATGGTGGCGCAATCGATTTGCCTAAACGGGAGGTGGGCGCGCGGGCTGCGCTGATGGAAAGTGCGAGCCAACAGGTCTTTGCCGCTCCCGGTCTCCCCCACCAACAGGGTGTCGACCTCTTTCTGCGCCGCCTGGTAAAGCGTCTGGGCCAAATCCAAAATTACCCGCGACGTGCCGACCAACCGCTCTTGCCAGATCCCGGGTGGAGACCCGGCCAACGAATCCCGGTGCCGGGCGGTCAAGCCTTTAGCCTTCCTGATGAGTTCCTTCAGATCGATGGGTTTTTTAATAAAATCGGCCGCGCCTTGACCCAGGCTCTCAAAAAGCGTTTCCGGATCACCCTTGGCGGTAATGATAATGACCGGTAACTCTTTTGCCGTCCATTGCTGTCTGAGATTTTTAAGTGTCTCCAGACCGGCTTTTTCTCCCTGCGCGCCAAAATCCATATCCAGCACCACCAGGTCAACCGGTTTTTTTTCATGCAAGCGGGCGACCTGCCGGCAATCGCCGGTGATCTCCACTTCGAAATTTTCCATCTCAAAACGGTCCTGTAAAACGGCCACTATGTTTTTATCATCGTCCACGATTAATACACGAGGCATGCCTTCACCCCCGGTTTGACTCGGGTAGGGTAAAGAAAAAAGTGGCTCCCCTGCCCGGTGTGCTTTCCGCCACGCCCAATTCACCGCCCATGAGACGAATTAAATTACGTGAAGTGGAAAGCCCCAAGCCTGTACCCTTGATCTCCTTATGCAACCGGACAAACGGTTCGAATATATTCTCCCAATTTTTGGGCTCAATTCCGGAGCCTTGGTCGCGGACAAATATTTTAATGGTTTCCGCCTCCCTGGACAGCCAAATGTCAATTCGGCCGCCGAACGGGGAAAATTTCACCGCATTATGGACCAAATTCATGATCACCTGCTCGGCCCGGTGCGGATCCGCCCGGACCAAGACCTCTTCGTCCGGGGACTTAAAATCAAAACCGGCGTTTTTTTCTGCCGCCAGTCCGGCCAACCCGTGCAGTACCGCGCGTATCAACCTGACCACGTTCAAGTCTTCGGGCAGCAGGTCAATGTGTCCTTGGCATAATTTTTCATGATCATTTAGGTTCTCTATAATTTGATTCAGGGAACGGGTGTTTTCTTTCATCAATTTTAAGGTTTGACCGAGATTCGCCGGTCCCGCTTCATTTTTATCGTGTCTAAAAAGTAAATTTTGGACACTGCCGTCCAGGACGGTTAAATATTGGATGGCACTGTGGGTGATGGCCGATATCATCAGCGACTTGGTTTTTTCTTCCCGGTGCAATTGCGCTTGGGTCTGACGTAAATGCCTGTTTTGGCCTGCCAGCCTGCGATTCGTCCGGCCCAACATATACAGGAGGAATAAAATTCCGATCAACAGCAGGTTGATCACGACCGCGGCAAAAATTGTGATTCCCTTCCGGTTTTGAAAGTCATCCTTGCTCAGAACATAATTCATGGCGGTCTGCCCGATCTCCAGTTCCAGGCTTCGGTAGACCTGGGAACGATTGAATTCCAGCGCCCTTAAATTTAAAAATATGGCACTGTTGGCGGCCAGGACGAAAACCAGAAGCACCAACCCCCATATCACCAGGCGGTGGCGGCCAAACCAGTTTATCTTTTGTCCCGCGTTCTCAGGGACTGGTTCCTGCTTCACAGGTCTATCCTTTCCGGTCATGACCTTGCTGTCTTCCCGTGCGACGAGCCATGCGGGGCCGGGCGAAACCACCCAGCCGGACGGCGGCGGGCAGGAAAGCCTGGTTACGGACAGGATGCTTCAGTGGGTTTCTACGCCCCTGCTGGCGGGCGGAAAAACCCAGGGGATATGTTCGCTGCGCCCTTTGACCCGATGCCGGCTACTTGCGCTTATACTTGCCTTTTTTGCTGCCACGCCGGGTATAACCAATGGTGACCGCCCGCTGCGCGGGAAGCCGCTGCTGCCGTCCGGCAACATGCACGGTCAGGGCTTCGCGTTTCCTGGCGGGTTCCCATCTCAGTTTGATGGTTTTTTGATCGACCGTGACCCACACGCATCCCCCGTGCCACATTAAACTGTACGACAGTGCTTTCCAATGGTGAGGCAGATGCGGCTCGAAGTGCAGCAACCCTCGGCAGATCCGCGTGCCGCCAAAACCCAGAATCACGGCCTGCCAGGACCCGCCCAGACAGGCGGCGTGAATGCCGTGGTGCGTGTTGCCATGCACGTTGCGCAAGTCGGTGAGCAGCGAGGCGTTCAAGTAGCGCCGGGCTTTCACCATATTGTTCACGCGGCCGGCCACGGCCGCGTGAATGGAAGGCGAAAGCGAGGATTTATGCAGGGTGCGCGCTTCATAGTAATCGAAATTGCGCTTGATTTCCGAGGATCTGAATTCGTCGGTCAAGAGGAAATGGAGCATCACCACGTCGGCCTGTTTCACGTATTGGGTTTTTTGGAGCTCGCGGACCGGCATTTTGGGGAGCGCGGGGATAAAAAAATCGTCCAGTTCGGGCAAGGGCAGATTGCGCAGCTTGAAATACCCGTCAAAGGCCTCAATGAGCTCCCCCCGCCGTTTGATATGGATTTGACCGGCAATGCGGCGCCATTCCTCCGCTTCGCCGGTGCGCAGTTGCAGGCGTTCCGAGAGTTTTTTAACCAGCGCCGGGGCTTTGCCGCGGAGGATACGGTATATTCTGGCGGCCATGGTCAGATTCCAGCTCGCCAGGGCATTGGTGTAGGCGTTGTTGTTCACGTTTTCGTGAAATTCATCCGGGCCGATAATATTCTTGATCTCGTAATAATTCCTGCGCTGGTTGAAACTGACGCGGCTGGTCCAGAAGCGCGCGGTTTCGACCACCATTTCCAGCCCGTGCTTCAGCATAAAGTCTTCATCGCCGGTGAAAAAATAATACTGCAGCGTGGCGTAGGCGATATCCGCGGTGATATGCTGCTCCATTTGGCCGGTGTTAATGGCCTTGATGGTGCCATCCAGGTCCTTGTGCCACTCGGGCGTGGTCTCCTTCCCGGTATCGGCCGATTCCCAGGGAAACATGGCGCCTTCGTAACCGTTGGCCTGGGCGATCTCGCGGGCCGCCGGCAGACGGTTGTACCGGTAGAGCAAAAGGTTTTTAGCGACCTTGGGAAACATGTAAACGAAGTAGGGCAGGGTGAAAATCTCGGTGTCCCAGAAGGAATGTCCCCGGTACCCTTCCCCGGAGAGGCCCTTAGCGCCAATGCCGCAAGCGTCCTCGCTTTCATTGGCCATGGTCATGAGATGATAAACGTTGAAGCGCAGGGCGCGCTCGGTATCCGGGTCGCCGGCGATCGCAATGTCGGCCCGTTTCCAGCGAATGGCCCAGGCCTTGGCATGTTCCTGAAAGAGCTGGTCAAATCCTTTTTTGGCGGCGCGTTCCACGCAGTCCGCGGACACCTTCTTGATGCGGTTGGGGTTGATATGGCACGAGGTGTACAGGGACACGTAGTAGGTAAGGCAGGCGGTTTCCCCGCGCTTCAGGTGAAGCTGAAACGTCCGCTGGGGCTGGCGGATGGTGCGGTTGCGGTGCTCCACCTCCATAAGCGTGCCGTAGGCCAGATGGGTGGCTTTCTCAAAGGTTTTCACGCACAGGTAATTGACGTCGCCCACCTTGGAGACTTCATGGATGTTTACGTGTTTCTTGTCTCCTTCGGTAATGATGCCCTTGTTGACCATCGCGGCGTTCACCGCGGAAATGACGGTAAAGGTCGCCGGTCCGTCCAGGGGTTGTAAAAACACCCGCATCACGGCCAGATGCTTATTGGGCAGCGAAAAATACCGCAGGGACTGGTAGGAGAAGCGCTGTTTCTGGGCATTGGCGTAAATGGTGCGCCGGGCCAGGGCCGCCCGCCGCATGTCCAGGACCCGCCGGTGGTCCAGCACCTCCATGGCCGTGACGTCCAGCTTCTGCCCGCCGGCGGAGATGCGCAGGTCAATGGGATTGGGGGCATTGACCAGTTCGGGAACCTGCGAAGTGAGGTGGTCGAATACGCCCGCAAAAAACGTGCCCGGACAACAGCCCTTGGAATTTTCCTCCAGGATGCCCCGGCTTCCCACGTAGCCGTTACCCAGGGCAAATAACGTTTCGTGCATGCCCTGCAGCTCCCGGGACCAATCGCTGGCATAGATTTGCCAGCGGGCGTCTGACATATAAGGACTAAAATGGTCTTTGTCGCGTACGGATTTGGTCAAAGCGGCACACTCCTGATCGAAAAATAAAAGTGTTGGAATAGCCCAGGATTTCTTGGCTTTGTCAACTTCATACCAGCAACCCACCCTAAAGGGGGGGCTTCTCAAAAAGTATCGCACAAACCGGGCGATTTCGCCAATTTCTAAAAATAACTATTGTACTTTTTCCCAGGTCGATTAAAATGCCTTTGGCAGGTTACTTTGACCCAAGGAGGGATAGTATGAAAATCGGCAAATTGTTTATCGCGGTGATCGTGTCCTACGTGCTGGTGGCCGTGCTTGACGTCATCGCCAACCTCTTCATCCTGGGGGGCGCCTGGCAGAGCGTGGTCACCAAAGGAATTCTGCCCACAGCCCAGATCAGCGTGGGCAACGGTTTTTGGTACCTGATTATCTTGGCGCTTCCGGTCACCATCATGGGCATCTTCTACGCCTACGGCGGCAAGGTCCTGGGTACGGTCACAGGCAAATTCTGGCTGGGATTTGGTTGCGGCACCCTGGTGAATGTCCGCCTGCTGACGCAATTCGTGTTCACGGAAATTCCTTTCAGCATCGTCTCCCTGGGGCTGATCGTCAATTGGATCGGTTTCGTGGCGGCGGCCTACCTGATCGCAAAGCTTTACGGTCCCGGCGACTGGGCCACGCCCTAAACCGGTTTTTGGTTCGACCCCCGTTGTACGAAAAAAAGCCTCCCCTCCCGGGAGGCTTTTTTTCGTCAGACCCTCGCCAATGCAAGAATATTACTAACGGAAAATGATTTGTCTTGTGCCCGGTTTTATGGTGTCTTATGTTTAGGTCTGAAGAACACTCGGGGGAGAGCCTGAAAACCATGAAACTGATCAATCCGGTTAAGGTCGTTTTCGTCATCTGCGGCTGGCTGAGCCTGAGCGTGGGCATTATCGGCATTTGGTTGCCCATATTACCCACCACGCCTTTTATTCTGCTCGCAGCTTACTGTTTTTCCAGGGGATCCCTGCGCCTGCACCGCTGGCTGCGCGGCAACCGGCATTTCGGAGAAATCATCCGTGACTGGGAAACCCACCGCGGCCTCCGCCGGCCCGCCAAAATCATGGCCACGGTCATGATCGTACTTTTATTTTCCTATACGCTTATTTTCGTCGGCGTGCCGATTTATGTGAAAATCCTGCTGGTGTTCGTCGCGCTGTTCGTTCTAACTTACCTCTGGACCCGTCCGACCGTGCCTGAATGAATTCCGAACACTAATGCTTGCTCTCGGCCTGAAGGTGCGGGGGCGTATGCGTGCGGTTAACATATTAAAAATACACCCGGATTCCTCCCTGACCATAGGGGCCGCTGTAGTCAATCGTGAAGTTCGAACCGTCGCCGTTGACCCAGCGCACGGTTTCGTCCCGGTCCGTGACCTCCTCGATTTTAGCGTAACGATAGCCGATTTCCGCTCCCACGGCCATATAAGGTGTGAGAAACCATTCTCCGCCGCCCATGATTTTGACCCCTGCAGCCGTTCCCTTATAGGTCTGCACCAAAGTTCCACCACCGGTCCCTGCCAGGTGATATTCAGCGTCCGACGTCGTCACTCCGATCAACCCCAGGCCCAGGGTCCACAAGAAGGTTTCTTCCACCGGGAATACGGCTTTGCCGAACACGCCGAACTCCAGACCCGAGACGTAATAGGACTGCAGTTCGCCGGGAAAAGCTTCGTTTTCGGTGTAGGCATTCAATCCGCCAAATTCCATGCCCAGCAGCAGGTAATCTGTCAG
>JAUXBQ010000170.1 GCA_030619365.1 candidate division FCPU426 bacterium
AAAGAAAATGTCATTGCGAGGACCTGCCCGGCGCATGCTGGGGCGTTTTCAGCGACGAAGCAATCTCCCGGATTGAAAGCGTGAATTCCTACAGGAGATTGCGACCTCAGGGAGTCCCATACGATTCCCCAACCGGTCGGGGCTTCGCCCTTCGTGCCCGCAATGACAGCGTTTGGGAATGAAATTATCCAAGACAGGAAATTATTTTTCAGGCAGGATCAGATGTATTTCCACGCGACGGTTGCGCGCCCGTCCGTCTTCGTTACCCCGGCGGTTTTCCGGACGGTCCTGGCCGAACCCGACCAGTTCGATCAGGTCGCGCGAAGAGGGTTGGGACTTGGCCAGGAAATTGGCCACCATCAGGGCCCGCGCTTGGGAGAGTTTCAAATTCGCGGCTTGGCTGCCGATTTCATCGGCGTGTCCTTCGCAGATCACCTGCGCGTGGCGGGGATGCCGGCGGATGAGTTCGCCCGCGGCCCTGCACTTGTCGTGCCTGGCGGAATCCAGCACCGCGCTGTTGAAATCGAACAGAATTCCCGGAATGACCACACCGGTTTTACCTTCCGGCGCTTTCACCTCTCTGGCCAAAATCGCCTGGATATCCTCGGAAACCACTATTTCCGTCTGGTCCGGATACACAATGGCCAGGTCATAACCGTACGTGAGACAGGTATCCGCGACCGCTCCTGTCTCATCTTTTCCGTCCCACATGATTTCCTTGGGCAGCGCCTGCTTGCCGGTCAGGTTCCTGACCACCTTCCGGGTTTCGCGTTCGCGAATGGTCAAGGTCCAGGCCGAGACCTCCGGCCGGTCAACGAACTCAAAACGCACGGCGGGCTCGATCCCCGCCCCGTCCTCGAAACGCAATTTCAACGGCGGTTCCAGCCGGGGGATGCTTTGCTTCCGGACCGTTTTCCCGGCTTGAAATATATATTGATAATTTTTCGCCTGCCTCACCAGGGCGCCGCTGGCATCGCGCCCATCCCAACTTAAGGTCTTGGGCGGCGCGCCGTCTCCGGCAAAGGCCCTGACCACGCGGCCGGATTGATCCCGGATCTCGAAGCGCCAGGCCTTCACTTGCGGCGCCAGGCGCGGCGGCTTGAAAAACAGGCGGCCTTCGAAATTTCTCGGAAGCACGGTCAGGGTTTTCGGTTTGGCCTGCGTCACATTGGCGACTTTCAGTTTCATGGGCAAGGCGTCCCGCCCCAAGGGTTCGGACCTAAGCTCCCGGGGCCGCGCGTCTTCGGCGGGCAGAAAATAATACGTCAGCGTAAAGCGGTGATTATCGCCCAGTTCGGCAAAAGGCTGAAAGGCATAATCCAGGCCAAACGCCGCGTGGCGCACGCCCGCGCCCAGCGAAAGCGAGCCTAAATCATTTAACAGGCGGTAACCGCTGCGCACGAATACCAGCTCGTGGTAGGTGTAGGCCAGGCCCACGGCCACGCCCGAGTCTTCCGGGGCTGCCAGGGGCCGCCGCCAATCCGACAACAGGCTGACCGTATGCCCCGGCCACGGCGACAGGTTAAGGGCCAGGCCGGCCAAAAGACAGGCCGGCAGGGGATCTGCTTCCTCTTCGTACGCGGTCATGCCGCCGAGATTACGCAGGGCCACGCCCACGCGGAGCGGCCCCCCGGCCAGACGATATTGCAGGCCCAAGTCCGCGACCAGGCCCTGGCTGCTGAACCCGGCCAGCACGCTGTTGAAAACCTTCAGCGCTACGCCGGCCCGGAAATCCGCGCCCAGCGGGCGGGCGTAGGCCACGGTCCCCACCAGGTCGTAATTTTCCAGATTGCCGACTTCCTCCCCGTATTCATTGAACTCGACGAAGTTGTAGGTGGTGGCGTAAAAAATTTGCAGGGCCCAACTGCCCTCCAGCCACCCGGGATACAGCCCTTCCAGTTGTTCATAGGCCGTGTCCACGAACGAGGCCACGTGGGTAAAAGAGACGCTGGGCGATTTTTGCCCAAGAATCCCGGCCGGGTTCCAGGTGAGCGAATGGCTGCCATCCTCGCCGGCCACGCCGGCCGCCAGGGCGGCGGCGTTCGCGGGAATTTCCAGTTGCAGAAAATCCGCGCCCGTGGTGCCGGCCGCCCGCGCCAGCGAGGCCGCTCCCAGGAGCAGCGCGACCGCCAAATTAAAAACCAGACTGCAACGACGCATGCCTTGCACCTCGCGTTGTCAGGCTACCGAATCACAACCATTTTCCGCTTTTCCTTAAACTCTTCCGTTTCAATATAGACGATGTATACGCCGGAGCGCACGGTCAGGCGGTCCCGGTTCGCGCCGTTCCAGGCGGCCTCAAAGCTGCCGGCCTGGACGACCCGGTCCACCAGGGTAATCACCAGTTTGCCGCGCAGCGTATACACCTTGATCTTCACGCGTTGCGTCCGCTCCAGATAGAGACCAATCTGCATGGGGTGGCTGGTGCTCGGTTTCAGGACATTGCCGCGGATCACGACCGGGTTCCCCGCGCCCGGCTGGAGGGCCCGCGGTTTGGGCGTCAGCGTGGCTGTAAAAGTGGCCGTGGGCGAGAACCCGATGGGCGTGATGGTCGGCGTTTGCGTGGAGGTAACCGTGGGACTCAAGGTGGGCGTGATGGTCAGCGTGAACCCAAACGGCGTGGGCGTCCCGGTTACCGTGGGCGTGATGGTCGGCGTGAACCCAAACGGCGTGGGCGTCCCGGTCACCGTGGGCGTGAAGGTGGCCGTGGCCGCTAAAACCGGCCCGGCTGTCAGACTGAGGGCCAGGCCCATCACCAAGCTGAGTAATCCGTTTTTCTACATGTGCTTCACCCGCCTTTTCCAAGTCTGTTCCTGGCGTTTTTCAGCTTAAAAAAGCAATTTCCTATCAGTTTATATGGTGGGAATTTCACAGGGGTTTCCTTTACAGTAGTTCCGATTTTCCCTTTCACGGTAAGCTGATACAAAAACCAGCTTGAATGCTTTTTGATAAAACTTCCGGCGGGCTTTCATGTTATCTTCAGGATTTTTCTGATAAAAGCAATACTTGGGCTTTCAAATAGGCCGGATACTCTGGTTTTAAAAACAAACATGGAACAATTGCGTATTCCGATCCGTCCCAATTCAAAGATGTCCCTTTGGCTGTTTATCGACTCATTTTCTGTAGTAAAAGCTGCTGAATATCCTGCTTGGGCGGCTCGCGATTTTATTTGCTGATGGTAATGCTGTTTCTTGCCTTTAGGGTAGGCTAAATAGCGGATTTTTCTGTTTAAGAGGTTTTCCAGTTGGATTTTTGAATTTAGCAATTCTTTCGCTGCCAGGTCAGGAGTTATTTCAGATAATATCTTATGAGTGACAGTGTGACTTTCAAAGTCAATTCCATCTTTTTGCATGGTTGTTATTTCATCGATATTCAGCATGGCCTTGCTGCTATTAACCAAATTACTAATAAGAAAAATAGTGGCAGTTAATTGGTTGTTTTTTAATATCGGACAGGCGTTTAAGAAATTATCTTGATAACCATCGTCAAAAGTAATAGCGGTCTTGTCGTGTGCGATGCCGGATAATTTATCCGTCTGAAAATTTTCCACCAGTTCGTTTAACGAGATGTTTTTAAAATGCGTACTTAAATAGGCCATCTGTTTGCTGAAGTTTTTAACAGTAACCGAGATATCGGGCGCAGAGCGACCATCCGTAATTTGATGATAGGTTAAATTTCTCCGGAAGTGAAAAAGTGTGAAAAGGTGGCCGGCACTCTAGGCTAACGCGCCGCATGCCCGGGAGCGATTATTTAACAATGGCCACTTTCTTAAAGCCATACTTTTTCACGACACCGTTTTTGGTAATGCTAATCCGATATAAATAAATACCCGGTGCAAGATCCCCGACATCCCAAATCAGCGTATTGCTCGGCGGGGACGACTGTTGCAGAGCGGCAACCCGATTACCCGCTATTTCATATATGTCAATATTAATCTTATCGACCCCTGCTTCCTCCCAAGCGAATATTACTCTGCCCCTGGCCGGATTGGGATAAGCGATTACATCTCTATCTAATGTAATGTAGCTTGGCCAGCCCGATGTCGTTTGCGTGGAGGTTAGTGTGTGTATAGGGGTATGAGTTTGGGTTTGAGTAGGAGTGATGGTTGACGTCTGGTTATAGCTGGAAGTCGGGGTTATGGTCTGTGTATGCGTGGTGGTCACGCTCAACGTAGGGGTGGTGGTTGCCGTGGGTGTAAACGTCAAGGTTACAGAAGGCATGGCAGTCTCCGTTAAAGTCGGAGTAGCCGATGTAGTTATTGACGGCGAAGAGGTCGGTGTATTCGTCAACGTCCAAGTTATCGTGATTGTAGGAGTAGAGGTTGAGGTATGTGTCACCACCGGAGTAACGGTCGGGGTTACCGTTAGGGTCGCGGTATAAGTATAGATCGGCGTGGAGGTATAGGTGGGAGTGACCTCCGGCGTGATGGTTGGGACTCCGGTTGGTCCATATCCAAGCTCGTCAAAATAGTAGGTCCCGGTGTTGAATTCGTATATTTGAATGTAGCTAATCCGGCTGGTATCCACCGTGGTATAACTACTCATATTCCAAAACATCTTGGTCCAGGCGTTTTGGATAGACGCATTTTGCGACCAGGCCGTCTCGGAATTGCCATCCGCGTCCAGGAAAAGGAGCTCCGCCGGGTTGACTCCTTGCGTATCGTAGACATAGGCGTAAAACTCATCGACGCCGGACAGATCTAGCGGGGGCGTGGCCGAGGTAAATATCCGCACTATGCCGCCGCCCAAAGCCGGCATGATGCGTAAAGAGCGAGTGCCACCATACACTATGGTGGTATCAAAACTCGGATTCGACTGCAGGCCCTCCTCGAAATAATTACCGACCGTTCCATTCCCTACTTCAAAATTTTGGTAGGGTCCGCTGGTGATAACGACGGGGGTAAAGGTTGGCGTTACGGTCGGCGTATTTGTGGGGGTCCCCAGCGCCGGCGTGCTGGTCGGCGTCGTGGTCGGCGTGATCGTGGCGGTTCCAGCCAGTCCGTATCCGATCTCATCAAAATAATAGGTTCCCTCATTGAATTCGTATATTTCTATGCTGCTAATCCGACTCTGATCCACCACGGTGAAAACACTTAAATTCCAGGAGATCTTCGTCCAGGTGTTTTGTGTGGCGACAGCTAGCGACCAGACCGTCTCGGAAGTACCATCCGCGTCCACGAGCGTTATCTCCACGTAATTGTTCCCTTGCGTATCATAGACAAAGACGTAAAACTCATCGGCGCCGGTAAGATCTAACGGGGTCGCGGACGCGGGGAATACTCTCACCGTACCTCCGCCCAAAGCCGGTAGGATGCGCAAAGAGCGGCCGCCGCTATAAACCGTGGTCGTCTCAAAACTCGGACTCGACTGAAATACGTTTTCGAAGTAATTTCCGACCGTCCCATTCCCCGGTTCAAAATTTTGATACGACGCGGCTTTCGCCAAGGAAGACGTGTTGGTTAAAATGAATATTGAAAAACCAAACATTATAAGGCTCTTGCTTAAAACAGTTTTCATGATTATTTACACCTCGTCATTAATTATGCTGTAACGTAGCAGAACTACCTCGTGTCGTTTATGGAGTATTTCGTAAAAGTCGAAAGAGGAAAAATCATGGAGAAGTGAAAGTGGTATGTAAGTGGGTATTGAACTGTTAACTCTATAACATTGACAATTATTTTGCAATAATTTGTTTATATTTCTTAGTTTTATTATTCTGAAACCTTT
>JAUXBQ010000018.1 GCA_030619365.1 candidate division FCPU426 bacterium
GAGAAAAATGAAGAAAGATAATTTCCAAACTGAATCCTGAGGCTGCTATGCCAGCTCATTCCGGCATTTTTCCCCTCCTGGCAGAAAATGTCCACTTTCTAATAGTATAGACTTTTTCTTCGGTCTACTCAATGAAATCCCTAATCCTTTTCCACCCCCCGGTGTCTATACAATTGCCACACCCGAGATCAGAGATCAGTATTTGCCGGAGGTGCTTGTAGGGAGGGGGATTGAATTTATGCTTACTTTCGGGTGTTCGGCATTCGGGTGCGCGGCGCTTCATTTTTCTATATGATTTAGGTACAGTCGAATATATATAATACTACGATAATAAATCAATAAAAACTTCTGGAGGAGGGAGAGCAGATGAAATACCGTTTTTTGGCCGGCGCCATCGCTTTAGTCATGCTGTTTTCAACCAATCTTTTCGCCAACTCAATCAGATTCAAAGGTTATAACTTCAAAGCCAAAGTAGTCAAATCCAATCACCGGCAATACAAAGAATTTAGAGAAGGCAACAAAGTCATGCTGAAAGTCCGTCCCAATGAGGAATACTCCATCGTGGTGCGCAACCCCTTGCCCGTGAGAGTGGCGGTGGCTGTGACCATTGACGGTCTCAATTCCATTGACGGCAAGCGCACGTCACCCCGGAACGCGAAAAAATGGATCATCGCGCCCAACTCCTCCATCACCGTCTCGGGCTGGCAGACCAGCAAGAAGACCCTGCGGAAGTTCCTGTTTACCGAGGACACGGCAGCCTATGCCCAGTGGCGGGAGGACCGGGAAGGGAAGCCTTTTGGAAAAAATATGGGCGTGATTGGCCTGGCCTGGTTCTGGAACAAAGATGAGCTGCACCGGGCGCTTCATCCGCCCGAGCCTTTCATCTCCGGCAGATCAGAAATGGCCGACATGGCCCCGTCAGCCATGGGAGCCCGGGCGTCCAGCATGCGCCGGAAATCGGCGCCGCGGGCCGGCACAGGCATGGGCGATGTGAAACAGCACCGCGTCACCGAGGTGCAGATGAACGCGAACGCGGGCATGTTCAGGGTTAGGGACGTCATGAAAATTTTCTACGAATTCGCCAAGCTGCCGCCCGAGCCCCTGCCGTTCATCGACGAGGAGAGAGAAACGATGCGGTTCGCGCCGGCAATGCCGTAAGACCGAAGAAAAAATGATCACGAAGGACACGAAGAAAAACAGAAGAGCACGAAGAAACGAATAAGCAGGGGTTTAAAAACATTTTTTCTTACCCTTTTAACCCTGCCTTATTTTACCTTTTTTCGTGCTCTTGCTTTATCCTTCGTGCTCTTCGTGATTTTCTTTTATTTCGTATTTCTTAAGAGCGGCGGAAATTCGGCGCTTGAGCCTCCGGGGAACTGCACTGGCAATCACCAAGTCCAAGTGGAATACCAGGCCGGTTCGGTATTTCCGCTTGCGCGCGGCCGGAAAAATGTTTATGCTGGTTTTGCATTGCAATTCTGGGGAGGATTGTACACATCTTCGACAGGGAGGTATCCTGTATGAACAAACATCACTTATGCAAACGTCTGATCACGGTGTTCCTGGGTATGGCAATATTTTGGAGCCCGCTGATTGCCACGGGCCTGGAATATTTCGAAGAGGCGGACATACTCAAACCGAACATGGGGATCATGCTCTCCCCGGAACTTAAAAACACGAAGAACGAGGAAGCGAAACGAGGCGAGTGGGCGGTTATCGTCGGCCTGGCCGAGCAGATGGGCTTTACCAGCAACCTGTATCACAGCCCAACGGATGACGGCCTTGGCACCGTGCTGCCGGTGAAGACCGTCGGTTCGGCCTTTGCCGCCACTTCGATCCTGGTCGAGACTGAGCGGCATTTCAATGCCCGGAACGGCCTTAACCTTTCCTTCCAATTCGCGGACCTCCGCTACTTCGAGAACAACATGGCTTATGACCAGACCGTGAAGTTAAAGGCCGGCTACAGCCACGATTTTTCCGACAGCCTGCTGCTGTTCGCGGACCTGGGCTACAAATTCCGGAACGACGACGCGCTGAACATCTATGGCATACCTTACCAACGCGACTACAGTTACGCGAAATACCTCGTAAAACTGGGCGCTCGCTTTGACGTGCGGGACCAGCACCGCTTCAAGTTTTATTACAAATTTGCGTATAAGGATTACGGGGAAGAGCACATCGTACCTTTGACGAACAGCCTGGACTGGTCCCGGCATGGCGCGTATTTCCGTTATCGCTTCATGCCCCATCCCAGCACCAAAATACGCTTTTGGTATTCCTTTAAGATGCAGGAGTACCTGGAGGAAAAGGCCAGCCGGAGCGATGGCCGCACCTTTGTGAACGATCCTATGGAAAAACATAATTACCATAAAATCCTGGTATGGGTGAGCCACGAGGCCAATGACAGCCTGACCATTGGGGCCAAGTACCGCATGCGTTCCAAGGACGACACGTATCAATCCTACGAATCCTACGTTCAGCACGGCGGGGAACTGATGGTCAAGTATCAGGCCACCCTGCTGCTCACCCTGGAACTCGCGGCCGGCCTGAACGCCCGGGCTTACGACTACCGGGGAGCGGTGCAGATAATTCCGGTCCCGGCCGGCACGGCGACCATGACCAATGACAAGTGGTTCGTGGACCTGACCACGACCTACCAATTGGACGAGTATCGCACCTTGTTCGGTGGCTACGCCCTTCGGACCCGCAGCACCAACCGGCTGGTGGGCACCTCGTTCATGGATTACGCGGTTCACTGCGTGGGCGCCGGCATTTCCATGGCGTTCTAGGCGACTGGTCGCCTGACCCATGCGGGGCCGCGATAAACTGCTGATCATCATCCTGGTGGGCGTGTGTTTTGCCCTGGTGTTTTACCGGATCCACATGTTCGGGTTTTCCGCGGCCGGCTTGCTGCCCCAGCGGCATTACGAACTCCTGCTCAACATGACCTTTGACGGCCACGACGAGAAAGTGCGTTTGCGCGTGGCCCTGCCTTTTGAGACCGATCGCCAGAAAGTTCGCAACGAGTTCTTCGGCGCGCCGGAAATCCCGTTTCGCCTTAAGCACCAGGCCGGGAACCGCTGGGGAGTCTGGGAGCGGGACGAGGTGCGCGGCCGGCACAGTGTGGTGTATTCCAGCATGGTCCGCACCGAGGCCCGGCGTTTTAAATTGCCCGAGGTCCTGCCCCGGCCCGGGCCGTATGCAACCGAGCTACAGGCCGCCCTGCTCTCCGCAAAACATATCCAGTCCGAATCCAAGGATATCCGGAACCTGTACGCCTCACTGGTTTTGCCGGAACAGCGGGATAACCTCGCGGCCATCGTGCGCGCGGTTTATCAGCACACCCAGCAAACCGTGAAATCCGTCAAGCTCAAGGGCACCACGGACGCGCTGACCTGCCTGCGCCTGGGCGAAGCCTCTTGTGGCGGAAAATCCCGTCTGTTCGTGGCCCTGTGCCGGACGGCCGGCATACCGTCCCGCCTGGTGGGCGGCCTTATCATGAAGAACGGCACCTGGCGCTCTTCCCACATCTGGGCCGAGGCCTGGCTGGCCGGGCGCTGGATCCCGTTCTGCCCCTTGAACGGGTATTTTGCCGAGATCCCGGCGCATTACCTTACCCTGTACTACGGCGACCATTCACTGTTCACGCATACCCGCGACATTAACTTCAGGTATTTTTTCCATGGCAAGACTGTGCTGGCCCCGCCCGCGGAAGCCCTGCGGGACATCCGTTCCCAGCCGGCCGGGCTCCTGAACCTGTGGTCCGCTTTCGAACAGGTCCGCATTCCGCTCAACCTGCTCAAGATCATCCTCATGATCCCGTTTGGCGCGCTCATCGTGGTCCTGGCCCGGAACGTGGCCGGCATACCGACTTTCGGCACGTTCATGCCCGCCCTGCTGGCCGTGGCCTTCCGGGACACGGGCCTGCTCTGGGGGTTGATCCTGTTCGCCTCCATCCTGATCTTCGGCGGTGGGGTGCGGTTCGCCCTGGAACGCTTCCAGCTCCTGCACACGCCCCGGCTGGCTGTCATCCTTACCTCCACCGTGCTGTTCATGATGGGCGTGACCGCCCTGGGCGTGGCCACGGGCCAGATCCTGGCCACGCGCGTCTCCTTGTTTCCCATCGTGATCCTGACCCTGACCGTGGAACGCGCGGCCATTATCACCGAGGAGGAGGGCCTGCGCCAGGCCGGGCTGGTGGCCCTGGGAACCATGCTGGTGGTGACCGTTGCCTACGCGCTCATGAGCTGGGAAATTTTGCAGGTGATCGTGGTCACGTTTCCCGAAACCCTGCTGCTGGTGGTGGCGGTCTTTTTCGTGGTCGGCCGCTGGGCCGGCATCCGTTGGAGCGAGTACCTGCGCTTCCGGGAATTCTTTTTTTCCGGGAGGAACCCGCATGCTTGAGTTTTTCAGGCGGGCCCGGCGCCTGCAGCAGGAAATCCTGGGCATCAATGTGCGTAACCGCGACTTTGTCTACCCCCTGAATCACAGGCGGTATTTTCCGAGCGTGAACGACAAATTGCTGGCCAAGCAAATCTTATCCGAACAGGGTCTGCCCGTGCCCCGGACTCTCTGGGTGGGGCAGAACCACGCTGACCTGGACAGCCTGGACGCCGTGCTGGATAATACGCCCGAGTTTGTCATCAAGCCGGCTCAAGGGTCCGGCGGCCGCGGCATCCGCATTATGGAGCAGGCCGGGGAAGGGCGTTTCCTGGACAGCCATGCCTCTGGGCCCGGCCTGAGCCGGGAGGACGTGCAGGCCCATATCGCGGACATTCTGGCCGGTGTCTATTCCCTGGAAAAACTGACTGACCGGGCCTATTTGGAAGAGCGCTTGCGGCCGGACCGGGTGCTGGGCCAGTTGACGCCCAGCGGCTTACCGGATATCCGCGTGCTCATGCATCGCGGCTGGCCGGTCATGGCCATGGCGCGCATCCCCACGCGGAGCTCCGGCGGCCGCGCGAATCTGCACCAGGGCGCGATCGGCCTGGGTATTGAGATGCGCACCGGCCAAACCACGCACGCCATCGTGAAAAATAAGGTTCTGAAGACCCACCCGGACACCGGCCAAGCACTGCCGCGCGTCACCATCCCTTATTGGGAACGGATACTGGATTATAGCCGGCAGGCCGCCCATTGCTTTAACCTGGGTTACCTGGGGATCGACGTGGCGATCGATCAGCAGCAGGGACCACTGATCCTGGAACTCAACGCGCGGCCGGGGCTGAGCATTCAACTGGCCAACCAGCAGGGCCTGGTTGCCAAATTATATTCGGGAAGGCAGGCTGCGTGAGATTCACACCCGGGGATCGGATATTTATCCTGGCTATGCTAGCCTTGGTAATCGGCGCTTCCGTGTACGCCTGGCGCCTGAGCGCCCGGCCGGACGCGCGGGCTGAGCAGGAAATAAAGGTGCAGGCCCTGGGACCGGAATCCCAAGCGCAAGGCTTAGCGCCCGATTCCCGGACCCGCGCTGTCACAGAGCGGGAAATTGAAGTCAGCGACCTGGCCATTAAAACCGATAATCCGGCACTGGCCCGGGCCCTGGCCCTGCGGCAGCAGGGGAAACCCGCTCAAGCCGTGCAACAGGCGCAAGAATATCTCGTGGGGCATGCCCGGAACGCGGAAGCCTGGTCAATTCTGGGGTCCCTGTTGATCACTTCGCAAAATCCCGCGGCTGCCCAACAGGCCCTGGAAAAAGCCATTGCCCTGAATCCTCGGGACGCCCGCGCCCTTTACCACCTGGGCCTGGCTCAATCCCTGTCCGGAAACGTGGTGGCTGCGATCACATCCTATAAACAAGCCGTGGTCCTGCGACCCGGCTATTCCCGGGCCCTGTACAATCTGGGCGAACTGTTTTTGCGGGCTAAGAATTACGAAGAGGCTGAGGCCTACTTCAGGCGCGTGACGCGGGTCAGCCGTTCATCCACCACGCCCAAGGCCTATTTTCAGTTAGGCTATATTGCCACCCGCCAAGACAACAACGAACAGGCGGTTTCCGCCTACCAACAGGCCATTGTCCTGCGTCCGGATTATTCCCGGGCCCGGGTCAACCTGGCCTTGGCGTATGAAGACCGGGGTGATTTGGAAAGCGCGATCCAGGAGCTGCAAAAGGCGGCTCGCCTGGATTCCGGCTCAGCCAGCGCCCCGTTTAACCTGGGGAGGCTGTTGTACCGGCAGGGAAAACTCAAGCCGGCAGCCCAGGCCTTTCAGGCCGCCAGCCAGGCGGACCCGAAAATGACAAAGGCCTTTTATTGGCTCGGCTTGGTGCGCCACGAATTGGGGCAAGCCAGGCTCGCGGTCGAAGCCTGGCAGGAGGTGGTCAGGCTGGAACCCGGGCATTGCCGCGCGCTCATGCGCCTGGCCGCAATCAGCCGGGAAGCGGGGCATTTGGAGGAGGCTGAGAATTATTTGCGGCGCGCCGTTGCCGTGGATCCCAATCACGCCGGGGCCTGGAACCGCCTGGGGATTGTGCTGGCTAACCAGGACCGCTTTACGGAAGCGGTTTTGCTGTACGAAAAGGCCATTGCCCTGAATCCAGGGGGATTGGCGGCGCATTACAACCGGTCCCTGGCCCTGATCAACCTGGGCCAGACCAGCCAGGCCATCGCGGCCCTGCGGGATGTGCTGGAACGGGAGCTGTCGCACCTGGACGCCCGGGCCAAGCTGGCCAAGCTCCTGGCGAAAACAGGAAAAAAAGACGCAGCCTTGCGGGAAGTGAAAAAGCTGGAGAAACTGGCACCGGAAACGCCCGATCTGCTACTACCCATTGCCTACGTGTATTCGCAGACCGGGCAGGAGAGCGAGGCGGTCAGGCGACTGGAGCGCCTGATACAAAACCAGCCGGACAATATTGTCGCGCGCTACAACCTTGGCGTGGCGTACGGAAAACTGGAGAAGTATTCCCAGGCCATTGAAGCCTACACGGCTTTAATCAAGCGACGCCCGGGGCATTGGAAAGCCCGCCTGAACCTGGGATACGCGTACATGCGCCTGGGGCAAAAGGACCAGGCGCGGAAACACTTCAAGCGGGTGCTGGAACTCTCGCCGCAAAACCAGAAAGCCCTCATTGCCCTTCAAAAGCTGAAAAAAAGCCAATAAACAAAATAGCCACAGATACACACAGATGCACACGGATAAAATCCATGCAATTTACCGCAAAGGCGCAAAGAGCGCAGAGGAAAGCATTAAAAGGGGAAAAGCAAAAAGCAAAGGCTATTCACCGCAGAGGCGCAGAGGAAACACAGAAAGTATGGGGAAAAAGATAAAAGAATAATATTTATTAAATGTTTAACCCTAATTTATATTTTGAATTTCTCTGTGTGCTCTGCGTCTCTGTGGTGAAAATGTCTTGTGCATTTCCTTTGCGGCATTTAGGCTGGGATCAGGCGTGGGTGATGACGTGTTCAGCCCGCGTTTTCTGGTTGGGCAACAGGTCCCCGGGGACCTTGGCCTGTCCCAAAACCTGGGCCACCAGGTAGCGCGCGCAGTTTTCAAAGTGGTTCATGCAGTAATTGATCTTGTACAGCGTCGTAAGCGCTGGCATGTCTTTCATGGAGTCGTTGAAGAAGGGGCAGGTTTTTATTCTAGGGCATTCCGCCATGATTATCACCTCATTTAAATGACAATTCAGGAACCGTTGCAAAAACGAACAATTATTGTATATATTGTAAGTATACACCATATTTTGGGATTTTCAAGTGCCAAGAACAATAAAATAGCATTGATATTAAATGGTATTGTTGGACGATATCATAGCTACATTTTATCTAACCAGAGTTAAGGTGTAAACCAGGCAAAACAACCCCGAAATGGTGCCAGCCACCAACCCGCCAAAAAAATGTCGTCATTCCGGCGAAAGCCGGAATCCAGAACAATGGTGCCAGGCACCAACCCGCTGCGCGGGTCGAAAATCGAGAAATTGGAATTCTTAAATGTGCTCCTGGACCCCGGCGTTCGCCGGGGTGACGATGTCATAAGAGAGAACACTGGTGCCAGGCACCAACCCGCTGCGCGGGTCGAAAATCGAAAATCGAGAATTGAGAATTAAAATGGGACTGGTCGAACGGGGCAAAGCAGGATACAATAAAAAACAGGCAGACAGTCTGCGGGGAGCGATGGGATGAAGAGCGAACACGCGCGGATATTTTGCTTTGACGAAAATCACGAGGACCTGAAGTCCATGGTTTACCTGCTGAAATCCAGCGGCTATCATGTGCTCGGCGCCCAGACCGTGTCCCTGGCTTTGGATATCGTGGGCAAGGAAGATGTCTTGGACCTGGCCCTGGTCAACCTGGTCGATCCCACGGAAGTGAAACCCGTCGGCTTGGACGGACCGGACGCGGAGACTGCCTTCGCCGGCATCCACATCGCGAAAAATTTACGGAGCAAGTTCGGGAAGGTGCCGCTGTTGTTTATCATGGCGGAGGAAAACCTGGATTTGCTGAATCAGGTAAAGGCCTTGGGGAATTGCGAGATCATCATGCATCCGAACGAGCCGAGCTTTCTTCTGTACACTGTTAAAAACGGCCTGGACGGGGGCTATCTGCTCAGCAGCATGTAACCCCCGCGTCTTTGGGCGGCATTCCTTCCAGCGGTCATTTGATTATAATAAATTTCCCCACAGGCAGGGTGCGCGTCTCGCCGGAATCCAGATCCAATTGCAGGCGGTAGAAATAAAGCCCCGGAGCGACCTGGCGGATGTCCCATTGCATTTGCCCCAGACCGGCCGAGGCGTGACGCTGGCGCAGGACCTGGACTTTTTCGCCGACCACGTTGAATATTTCGTTCACGGCCAGGCCGCCGGACGGCAAACGATAGTTGAAATACAACCAATCCCCGGTGGCTGGCACCGGATAAACGATTACCTGGGCATCCGGGTCCACAAAGGCTTCGGCGGTCATGGTCGGCGTGGTCGACCACAGGGGCGTGACGGTTCTGGTGGGCCCGGCCGTGTTGGTCGGGGTTCGGGTCAGGGAATGGCGCGGGGTGTGCGTGTGGGTCAAAGTGGGTGACACTGTCGGCGTAAACGTGTCGCCCGGCGTGACGGACTGGATGGCCGTGGGCGTGATGGTCCGGCTGGGCGTAACCGTAAACGTGGGGACAGGATTGGCGCCGGCATTGAAATTTTGTAAAATTTCCGCCGCGCTCAGCGCCCGGCTGTAAATGGCGGCCAAATGAATCTCGCCGAACCAGCGGCGGTCATCCAGGGAAAGCTCGTTGGCCAGGGCCAATTGAAATGAATTATCCCAATTGGAAAAGTCGCCGGCGCGGCTGTGCGTGGTGACGGACGAACTATCAACGTAGATTTGCACGTTGCCGCCAGCGTTGCGCGTGCAGACCACGTGGGTGAGATTGGTTGTGACAACGCCGGGGAAGGTATACAGGGTCGGTGTGCCGTTCGCGGTAGTGGTCGTGGTCCGCAGAAGGAAACCGTATCGATCCTGCGATTGGCACAGAGTGAAATTGCGGAAAGCGCCGTCCAGGGACATGGTGAGGATCCGCGCCGGGCCGTCCTGGGTCAGGTTGGCCGGCCGGACCCAGGCTTCCAGAGTGATTTCATCCGAAATCGTGCAGGCGTTGAATACTTTGGCGGCTGGCCCGGTCGAGGCGATGACCGTGGTGGTGTTGACCAACATGCCGCCCACGATCCAGGTGGTGGCCGTGGGCGTGTTGTCGATCAGGTCTATGGCAGGCGGGGCGCCGCTGGTGTCATGCACGTCCACGCCCGATCCTTCTTCCAGTTTGTAGAGGACCACCAGGTCGCTGGTGACGCGGGCGGCGGTTGCGCCCGGGGGAAAGCACAGTCCCCAGACCGCGCCGGCCGCCAGGCAGGTGATGAGATAAAAGATTCGCTGGCGCATGAACCGAGTATACCGTAACCAAGAATGGAAAAGAAAAAGGATCGGGCGGTTTTCGGCCGGGGTTTTTCCGCAATTGGCGCTTGGGAACCGCCCGGTTTTGGTGTACGATTATTTTTAGTTTGCGCTGGCTCATTTCACGGAAAAGAGAAAAAGACCATGATCCCGTTCCGTTGGTTCCTGCCCGCCGTTCTTCTGGCCCTGGCGCTGTCCGCCGGGTGCGCGCATTTACAGTCGCTCATCAAGCCGCCGCGGGTGCGTGTGGTGTCCGTGACGCCCACGGGCCTGACGCCCGAGGCGGTCAGCTTTGTGGCCAAACTGTCCGTGACCAACCAGATACCCATCCGTTTGCCGCTCCAGCGCCTGGATTTCACGGTCGGGGTCAACGGCCGCCGCGCCCTGGAAGGCTCCCTGGACATGGTGCCGGCCGTGGCAGGCAGCGCCGCGCAACTGGTGGAGGTGCCGTTTCAATTGGCGTACGCGGACCTCCTGGCCCTGGTGAAAACCGCCGCCAGCCGGGACACTTTGCAGCTTGGGTTTAAGGGCCGGGTGTTTATCGGCGGGGAATTCACCCTGCCGTCCGTGCCTTTCAGCTTCAGCCTGGATTTGCCCGTGCCGCGCCTGCCAACCGTTTCCTGGGCCGGGGTTAAGCTATTGGCCAGGGAAAAACGCGTCACCCTGGGATTGAAAATCAAGAATCCCAACACCTTTCCCCTGGATTTGCAAACCTTGTCCGTGGAGGCGAAACTCAGCGGGGTGAAGTATTCCTTACTCGGCCTGAGTGAGCCCAGGCGCATCGCGGCCAAAGGCTCGGAAGTGATCCATCTGCAACTCGGGGACTCGCTCCAGAAGACCGCCGCGGTTTTTACGCGCCTGCTCACTGGCCAAAAACTGGATTTTCAGGTAAGCGGGCTGCTGGAAAGCGATACGGCTTTCGGCCGGTTGAAGATGCCCATCCACAGCCAAGGGAAATCCCGGTAGAGCGGCCGCTATGGGAAAATTGAAAAACTATCTCTGGCTGATTGTGGTGGTTATCTATCTGATTATGCCCTGGGATCTTTTTCCGGGCCTGTTGGATGACATGGTGGTGCTGGGCGCGTATCTGCTGTACCTGCTTCGCTACCTGCAGAAGCTCAAGCAGGGTCGGAACGCGTTTCGGGGTTCTCGTGAGGAGACCCGCTCCCAAGGGCCGAAAGCGTCACGGCCCCTGGAACGGGATGAGCCGCCCACCCTGTCCGAGGCCTATGCCATATTGGGGCTTTCCGGCCGGGCGACGGCCGAAGAGGTGCGCAAAGCCTACCGCGCGCGCATCGCGGGAAACCACCCGGACAAGGTGAACCATCTCAGCCCGGAGCTGCGGGAGCACGCGGGTCAGCTGACCTTGCGCATCAATCAGGCGTATCTGATCATCAAGCAGGTGGGCAAAAAAGGGTGAGCGAAAGGGTTTTCCCGGCTCGTCCTGTTGGTCAGCCCCAGAAGACCATCCAGATTAGCACAATAAAACTCAAAACAATAATGGTTCCGAAAATGGCTGTATCGGAAATCTCAAAGCGGGGTTGTTTAGGCTGTTCCTGTACCAGGTCCATTTTGGATTCCACCTCGATTTCTTTATTCTTGGTTTCAATGACGACCATCGTCTTCTCCCCAGCGCGATTGTCTTGTCTTGACGCCACTTAGACCCGGAAGCCCGGTGGCTGGTTCCCGGAAAGGTGCATTAATCCGAGGAATCCGCTGGCCAGCCGGATGAATGCCCTCTATTAATGAATGCCTTCTATTAAGGAACACCGCGGCCGGAGGCCGGTTTCAGGCGGAAGTGTTGTGAAGGTGAAAAAGACGGGGCAGGAAGGGTGCCTGCTGGCCGAGCCTGCTTATAATCGTCCGGGCTAGACCGGCTTTGGAGTTACAAGGTCGGCAGCTCGGGCTCGGGTTTTTTCCATTCGTAGAAATCCACCAAACGGTAAATGGTTTTATGCTTCTGCGCGGTGAACCCGTGGAGTTGCAGCAGCTGCCGGGTTTTCGCGTCATACCAGAAATAATATTTATGCGGCCAGAACCCGGCCAACCCCCGGTCGTAAATCGCCAAGGCATACACCTCGGTCTCCACCGCTTCCTCCTGGAAAGACAAGGGCTCACTACGGACATGCTTGAAGGACATTTCCACCGGTCCGACCAGGCGGGTGATGAGCATGCGCAGGAAAGGATCGTCCACGTAACTGAGGTCGCATTGCACCAGTTTGAATTTGATTTTCTTGCCGGGCTCGGGGTAAAAAATGGAAAAAAGATAAAACAGGGCGCCGTTGTTGTCGAAAATGTCGCCCTCGATAGGGTACGAGGCGTTTACGTCGCCTTTAATCCGCAGACGGTTGTTCTGGTAATCATAAACGGACTGGGCGGTTTGCCTGTGGTCGGGATCGTAGTATGACGTGCCCAGCGGACGGCGGGGATTTTCAAAAACAGACACGTCCTTGCCCCCGTATTCGTTGGAAAAGGTCACGAGCGTGGTGCGCGGAAGGGATTCGATGACCAGGTTGATTTGCTGATGTTGGCCCTCGATTTCCAGATCAAAAATGTGGGTTTGCATATTTGACCCGCGGAGGGATAACGGCAGGGCCAGGAGCAGGACGGCTGCCAACCCTACCCGGTGCGGATGCGAAACGCTAGCTAAAAACATGAAATTCACTGCTCCTGTCGGCGTTGAAAATCCTTAGGCGTATTATAAATCCCCGGACGCAAAACCTGCATCTGAAATTATCGGCCAGAGGACACTTAAAAGTAAAACCGAAAGGTGTAGCGGAGGAATAAGCCGCTGTAGTCCAGGGTGAAGTTGGATCCATCCGCGTTTTGCAGGGTGACCGTGCGGTCGTTAAGCCGGGCCTTGATTTCATCGAAACGGGCCAGGCGGTAGCCGCCTTCCAGGCCCAGAGAAAACCACTCCCAGATCATCAGATCCACGCCGCCGACGAATTTAAATCCCAGCGTGGAACCGGAGTAGGGGACAATCGCCGTGCTGTACACCGTGCCGGTCAAAGTTCCGCGGGATTCCAGCCGCTCGCCGGCATCGGCCAGGGAGAGCGAGGACACGCCGAGCCCGGCGGAGAGCAGCACCAGGCTGCTCGCGTGCCACGCGGCCTTGGCCATGGCGCTGATCTCGACGGCCGGCAGGCTGATTTTATAATAATCGTCCTGGGGAGGGTAGAACGCGCCGTCTCCGACCTTGGCCGAGGTATCAGTGACCAGGTAGGAAAAATCCACGCCCAGGAGCAGGTAGTCCGTGGCGCCGTAAAACACGCTACTGCCCAGGTCCAGGCCCCAGGACATGCGCGAGAGCCCCTGCGCGGGCGTGACAGTCATGAACCCGGACTGGTTGTCGTCAATCAGGCGGTTGATATCGTGCATGGCGAAGAATCCGATGCCAGGATTGAGGGAGACGATGAGCTTGCCGCCCGGGGAGACAGCGTGGCCCCAGGCGGGAATTGCCAGGACCAGTAGTAAAGACCAGATTCCGTGGATTGTGCTTCTCACACCCGGCCTCCGAAAACCACCTGCGTGGCTGTTCTGCAATAGTACTAGTATAGGTAGCTAGCGGATGTCAATGGAAATATCTAAAAGGCCAGTTGTATTGAAAATCACTCTCGGAAGAGAATATCGGGAATAATATATTTATTCTTGTTATTTTAAGTCGATAATTATATGATAGTAATCTAGAAATTGATCATGTCCAACGGGGTGATTGAATTGAAACAATTAACTAAAGCGATATTATTGTTATTACTATTGGGGATTCATTCCAAAGCGCTGGCTGTGGACTACTTCGATGTTTATATTGACAATCCGGTCCAGGCTGGCGCCTACTTCGCCGTGACTATTTACGCCATGAATGCAGATACCTCGCCCGATGGCAGTTATACGGGCACTGTTTCTTTTGAAGTCTCCCCCCAGGCAGGCACGATATCCCCTGCCGCCTCTAGCAATTTTGTGGGAGGGGCTTGGTCTACCAATCTCATGCGGATCATGGCGGCTGATGACAACACAGTTTTCACCTGCCGGGACATGGGCGGCACTACGGCCACGGGCACGGCCACCACTGACGTAAATCCCGGTACCGGGAACGGACTGATTTTAGTATTACCTGGTCAGAACCACACCCCGGGCACCTACCCTGGTGTAAGCCCCAGCCCTGTTAATTTAATAGAAGGCACTTTCCACCCCTTGACCGTGTATGTGGTCGATTCCCTTTGGAATTGGGACGATACCTTTTCAGGGACCACGGTGACCGTGAGTGCTATTGGCACGTCAATTCTGCCGAACGCGGAAGTGTATACCGAAAACGGGCGGGCGAATTTTTCGATTAGTTTCAGTCAAGCCGGTTTTTTAACCGTCACCGGCACCACTTATCCGCCCTCGTCTTTTTCCAACACCACCCAGGCTTGGGTCACCGACGCGGAGTTTGCCTGGAGCCATATACTGGCGCCGAGTCAGGTGACCGCCGGCGTGCCCTTTACCCTGGGCCTCAATGTTTCGACCTCCCCGGCGGATCCTAATCTTATTCTAACCAGCTTCGATGGCCCCTTCCGTTTAAATAGATTTATTTGGGGTACTTCAAATCCCGCGACGGGCAATTGGGGGGGGGGAACGGATTTACCCGTTGTTTCGGGACAATTTTCCGCTAGTAATTTCACGTATGACCGGGCGGAGGAAATCTATTTTGGAGCTGACAATTTATCCGGAGGTTCTGTGGTGGTAACCGGCATCAATTCCACTCAAGTAGTGGTTTTGCCCAACACCCCGCAAAGTATTCAAGCCTCCGCCTCGCCCGCCAACATCCAGGCGGGAGAAGCCGCAACGATCAACGCCACGATTTTAGACCTTTACGGCAATGCCACCAGAAGCAGCCTGCATCCGTTTGACGTTCACTTCGAAATGACGACCCCGAACGGAAGTTTGGACGTCACCCAGACGGCCACGGACGACACCGGGCAGACTTCGGTTCGATTCACCGCGGGCAATGAAAATGAACAGGCGCAAATCCTGATTTCAGTCCGGAACACGCTTACGTATGCGTTGTACGCTCAGCAGACGGTCACGGTGAACGTATCGGTGGCAAGAGCTGAAGTCGGTGCAATTCTCAACTTTCCCAATCCATTTAATCCCACCACAGGTCAGACCACCTCGGTTAATTTTTATATGGAGGAAAGCAGCGATATTGAGCTGCGAATATACGATTCGTTTGGGCGCTTGGTTATTTCCGAGGATTTTAAAAGAGGAGAAACCGGACCGGTTGCTCAAAATGCTACCCGGGCCGGGGGTGCTTACTGGGAATGGGATGGTAAAAACGGTGAAGGTCGTACCGTTTCCAACGGTATTTATTTGCTCGTCATAACCGCGAAAGGCAGCAATGAAATCCAAGAGTTCAAACGACGCGTGGGGGTGTTGAAATGAGGTTAAGCAAAAATGGCGCGTGGTCCACGTGCATATTTCTGGCAGTCTCCTGGATATTTGCCGGCGCTGCCCTGTGGCCTCGGCCGGCTTTGGCTGGTGGTGATGCAGGACAACCGGGCGCGTTTTTAACTTACGGCGCGGGCGCGCGGGCCATTGGCATGGGCCGGGCCTTTGTCGGGTTGGCGGACGATGCCACGGCCGTGTATTGGAATCCGGGCGGCTTATCCGGGTTGAGGCAAAACCAGGCAGTGCTCCAGTACATCACGCTGATTGACGGCAACAGCTACCAGTACCTAGGCTACGGTCACATTCTGCCGTACATCGGCACCGTGGGCGTGGGCGTGGTCATGCTGAACCAGGGTGAGGCCGAGGGCCGCAACACCTTAAACGAAGTGACCGACTCCTTCACCAACCAGGAGCTGGGCATATTGCTGGGGTTTGGCTCCGACATTACGCCCCAATTATCCGCGGGCGGCACGATCAAGATCGTGAACCAGAGTTTGATGAACCTGTCGGCCACGGGCTTTGGCATTGACGTGGGCCTGATGTACCGCCCCCTGCCGCTTCTCAACCTGGGGCTCAGCTTTCAGAACCTGCTGGCGCCTTCGATCAAGCTGGCTGAGACCGCGGAGACCTACCCCATGAACATGACCTTCGGTGTGGGCGCCAAGTTTTACGATGACCGGCTGAAGCTGGACCTGGACGTTGCCAAGAATCTGGAACAGGACGCCATCAAGCCCCGGTTCGGCTTGGAAGTTATGCCCATTCCCAGTATGCAGGAATTGGCCTTCCGCGGCGGGATTGACAGCGCCGAAATCCACGCCGGCGTGGGCTATGCTTACCAGGGATTCCAACTGGATTACGCGCTGGGGTTCCAGACCGTGGACATCATGCATAAAGTCGCTTTGTCGTATTCCTTCGGCGGTTTCGTGCTGGAAGTCAATCCGGAGCCGACCACCTTCTCGCCAGTGGGCATCAACCGGGTTTCCATTTTGAATATCAAATCCCAGACCAAGTTCCAGATCCGCGTCTGGACCCTGGAGATCGTGAACGAGTCCGGGGCGCTCGTACGCAAGTATACCGGCGAGGGTTCACCTCCTCATCATATCGTCTGGGACGGGCTGCTGGACAACATGACACCCATGCCGGACGGAAATTACCAGGTGCTCCTGGTCGTGGAAGACGCTTCCGGCGCCACCCGGAAATCGGCGGAGTCCGCCGTGAGCATCCAGAGCATTCTGCCGCTGGGCGTGTCCCCGGTGGAAATGCTGGAATAACCGGACGCAGCTGAAGAAAAGATCACCACGAAGGACACGAAGAAAAGCCAAGCAAAGGTGTGATTTTACTACCCTTTCTGATCTTTGTGTCCTGGTGACGAAAAAAACCTAAAATGACCAAGGTCTTTTGAATTGCTTGCTACACTTGCTGTTTGAACATTTATTCATGTATTGGTTTATAAGAAACGGATTAAATACACGACTTTAACTTGACGCTGTATTTATATCTTGCTACGATTGGGTTGATACCAACTGGTATAACCCTTTTTTTTAAAAATATCAGGCGTTTTGTCATATCGCCGTTTCATACTGGCTTGACATCGCACAGGCAAGTTCACTAACCAGTTTGAAAGGAGATCACGCGTGGAGCAACAACAACAACAGCATCCGCAGGGATTCAAACGTAAACAAATCTACATCAACATGGATCTGCAGTTTAAATATTCGCTGATTCTCATTTTTACCATGTTCATAGAGATGGTGATCGTGGGATTGGCGCTACTCTACGTTTTTTCCCAGCCCCAGCCCGACATTCCGGGGGCGAACATCTACTTCATCTATAAAGTGGTGCTCGCCATCATTATTTTCCTGACCCTGTGCAATATCACGGTGGGTGTGTTCCTTTCCCACAAAGTGGCCGGACCGCTGTTCCGGTTTGTGATGTGCGCGCGCGAGGTGGCCAACGGCAACATGCGCATTCAGGTGAACCTGCGCAAGGGGGATGAGCTCCGGGAGATGGAGACCGCTTTTAACGACATGACCGAGCGCCTGCGCGGCGTTATCCGCGAGGACCGGCAGAGGATCCAGGACATACTGGAAGCCGCCGGGCTAATCGAGGAATCCTCGGCCCGGGTGGGCAAGGCGGAAAAGGACAAGATCTTGGAAGAGGTCAAGTTCATCAAGGAAGCTTCCGGCAAGATAACGCAACATTTCAACATTTAATTTAAATTATGCTGGATATGTTTCATGTGTGTTAATGTTTGAAAAAACTGCTTGAAAAGGCAGTTTTTAACTTGCATAATTCCGCGACAGCTTGCTGTGCGGAGATTCATTTAAGGTGAGGAATGTCTGGGAAACTGAGAAAAATCAAAATTGCACTTTTAATTTTTTTCGCTTTCGGCTTTCTGCCAATAGGCGCAGGAGCCGGTGTTTTTAACGAAGATTTCAATTCGACTGACTATCGCGATGCCGCGAATACAACTGCGGATTGGAATATTACCCGCCAACGTGTGCAATTAAAACCTACATTCAATTTTACCCAGCCCGGCGGTCTAGTGAACTGGGGCGGCGAAATCCAGGCCATTCATTATAGCGGCACCAACTGGCTGGTGGGCGGGAAGGGCGCCAAGCTCAACCAATACAATGGGGCGAACTGGGTAAGTCTCTCTGC
>JAUXBQ010000291.1 GCA_030619365.1 candidate division FCPU426 bacterium
GGCTACGATCCGACTTATAAAATCGATGTTGAATTATGTCACGAAAATGAAGAGGGCTGGGACGCGGTTATTGAAAAAATGATTGTTGATTTGAAATGGGCAAGCAACAGGGAAGCTTATTATAATTATGAAGAAGCATCTTTAGAAATAATATTAGAAGGACTAAAAATAAAATTAGTTGAATACTTTGAGAAAAATCCTATTCAAAAATATGAAGATGAAAATATAAGAAAAACGATCTTAATTATTTTGGCAAATATTGCACAAAAGCAAAAAGAATTGATTCCAAGGATAATAGAGCTTATTAATCCATTGAGAAATGATGATGAGAAACACATCAATAGAGCTGCTGAAAAAATAACTGAAAAATTAATTATATTACAAAAGGAAAAATAGAATGCGGGCAGTAATTGCACTAATATTATCAATAATATTAGTAACTCCAATTAGTATTTGCGCAAAAGAGGTTGGAGATATTATTTATCATAGGTCCACTCCCAAAATAGGATTCCCGCATTATTCAGTTATGTGGGGCCGGGATGGTATTACACCCACCATAAACCCAACTGTATCCGGCCATGCAATGACATATCTGGGAGCTGATGAAAATGGTAATGAATGGATTATAGAAGTTGGTCCTAAAAATTTCCGCGGTGTTCTGAAGTTAGAACATAAATATGGCGGAATTATGCTTTATAATTATAGTACTGACGCAAAATTAAAAGATAATATATTAGGATATTTTACTATAAATAATTATGAGTTTTCTGCTAATGACAGAAAAAAAATAATTGCGTTTGAGCATAAACAGATGATGGAGGGCGATCATTGGGTTCATATTTATGAAGATCTGCCATATCCAATTGTCAAGGGACCTGATAGATGGAACTGTGTCAGCCTTATCGAAGGTGCTTATGAAAACGCAGGTTATAATATTACTCCGGATGGAAAAGGAAGATGCACAATTAAATTATGTGCGTGTGGTTACCGCTATAACTGGAATGAAGGGGAGCTTTCTCATATAGCTTTGCCGGGTTTGCCTTTATTCAATGAATGGATGTTTATGCCATACACTCAATGGTATAAACAACTTTCTCCCGACCATAATAAGAATCAAATGCGGTTAATCCCGGCAGTTTCAGTTAAACCAACAGTTAAAATAATTAATCCTACTTCTGGCGAGAGAGTAGATATTTCTCAGAGCCAAATACTTACAGTGAAAGCTAAAGCCACTGATGGGATCCGTGGTTCTGGAATTTACAAAGTTGAATTCTATCTAGATGGTATTTATAAAGGCGCTTCATATACGTATAACACAGGAAAACAAAGTGAACCTGTAAAAAAGAAAGTTAAACGATATGAATATTTCAAGGAAATAGAAGATGAATTTATCATTTTTTACTATGAAAACGAAAACGTACCTATTGAGCTACCGGAATACCATTGTGACGTTTCCTTGGATGGTTTAGATGAGGGTTATCATAAAATAAGTGTGCGTGCCCGGGATCGCGCAGGAAACTGGTCAGAATACATCCACCGTGGCTTCTGGATTGGGAAAAATCCTCTAGCACCTACTGTGTCTTTATCAAATCATATGATTAATCTCAATGGTCATGTTTTGTTTTCCCCCCACCAACCCATTTTCAACCTTGAATTCCCAAATCCTGTTGATGAAGAACTAGGGGTAAAAGCATTATTTAAGAAAGCAGCCACCCAGGAAGAAATATTTGGTTGGGATATAAAATACAACCCGCAAACGCATGTCATCACCTCCAGGCCTGACACCTATACAGCCTACACCCTTATCCAAGACAGCAAGAATCTTGTGCAATTCGATTGGAACGGCGACGGGTATGATGCCACGCACTATGACCAGGATGAAGAAGTGATCATTGAGGTCAAAGTCACAGACCAAGCGGGTAATATGGCTGTGGACAATTCCCAGTATTTCATGATCACGTCCGAAGGCATTTTCTATGACCCCAATGATCCGCAACGCTCCAGGGAACTCCAAGTTGCGCAGTTTGGCGGTAATGCCGTATATTTTAACCGCCGACACAAGCGCGTGGGCCACCTCTTCCAAAACCGCTATAAATCCATCCTGTGTCAAAAAGATGCCTATTTTCAGGAACTGGTACGCTATATCCATTTAAATCCCCTGCGGGCGGGCGTGGTTAAATCCTTGCCAGAGCTCGCCGTCTATTCCTGGACAGGGCACAGTACGCTCATGGGGAAACGAAAAAGAGCCTGGCAGAATATCAAAGAAGTGTTGGCTTGGTTTAGCAAGCGAAAACAAACAGCCCAGCAGCGGTATCTTGAATTTGTCCAAGAGGGGGAAAAAGAGGGGGAACGGAAGATTTTGGAAGGCGGCGGCTTGTGCCGGAGCGCCGGAGGTTGGGCTGGACTGAAAGAACTAAAACAAGGGTGTGAAGTATGGCAAGGGGATGAAAGAATCCTGGGCGAAGGTGAATTCGTCGAGCAAACGCTTGAGCAATCGGAGGAAAAAATGCGCCGGGAAGAGCACGCCCGTCGGAATGGATGGGATATCGACCGCTTAGCGCAAGAGATATGCAGGCAAATAGGCATAAAACCGGGCGAGATCAGGCAAAAAAGACGGGAACAAAGACCTGCCATGGCCAGAAGTCTGATCGCCTACTGCGCCTGCCAGGAAATGGGCGTAAAACGCCTGGAAATAGCCAAATATTTGGGCATTAGCGGCCCAGGGGTGAGCAAATCATTACGGCGTGGCCGCGAGGCAAGGGA
>JAUXBQ010000298.1 GCA_030619365.1 candidate division FCPU426 bacterium
CGGCAATGGCCGGAAAAAATCAAACAATGGCCGGTCACTTCGAAAATCATTCAATGGGTTGATGTTTCGGATGACGATGGATTTTTATTACGCGCCTTGGTAGTGCTGGCTTTTTTAATGCTGTTAATCCTCTTTGCTTTTGGCCCGTGTTACGACTACGGCACTGTGCCGGAGCCGGTGCCTGAACCCCGGTCCGTGATTTCCAGACCCGCGCGATCCGAACCCGCGCTGCCTAAGCCGAAACCCAAACCCCTATATCTGAGGGCGGCCCCCTCGCCCACCATAACGCAGACGCCGGTACCCACGCCCACGCCGACGGGAGGGGGTTTTCACAAGATTGCTTTTGCCTCCAACCGCGCCAACGGCCGTTATTATCAATTGCATATGATGGATTCGGATGGGAACAATGTGGAGCGCCTGACGGAGTGCGACGCGTTTGACCGCGATCCGCACTTCTCCTACGATGGCGGGACCATTGCCTTCACCTCCAACCGGGCAGGCGGCATTTATCAGATCTACCTGCTGGATATAAAAACCCGGGCCATTCGCCGGATCACGTCCGGTCCCAAGGACAAGACCAATCCGATCTGGAGCCCCGACAATAACCGGATTCTCTTTACCATCCATCGCGGGGGATCTTCCGAACTCGGCATGATGGACGCCACCGGGGCGAATCTGACGCTCCTGACCAATACCTACGGCAACAACCATGGGTACAGTTTTTCTCCGAACGGGAAAATCGTTGCTTACGAGTCCAGCGTGAACAACCGTAGCGAGGTTTTCATCATGGAACTGGAAACGCGTAAATCCTCGCTGCTCATTAAAACCGGCGAGCTTGGCTACCGGGGGGACCCGGTTTACTCGCCGGCTGGAGGGAGATTGATCTTTACCACCGACCTCAGCGAGAACCGGGTCCGGCAAATATCCGTGTACGACATGGACCTGGATCACCACAAGCGAGTGACCAAGGACCCCGTAGACAAGGATGACCCGGCGGTTTCTCCCGATGGCACGGAAGTGGCGTTTATCGCCCGCTGGGAGAACGCCTGGAATATTTTCATCATGAATATCGACGGGACCAACCGCCGGAATATCACCAAAAGTTATTATGACAATCTGGTTCCCACCTGGCGGTAAAGCCGTCCCTGCGCCCCGGATGGGCTATCCATTTTGCGAATGCCTGGAAAAAACCGTATAATCTGCGATATTCACGGAACCTTTAGCTGTAATTAAGCATAATATAAATATAGTCTGTTTTCATGCAGTCTGAACCTGCGATCCTCATTCCAGGCTGGTATACCCATGTGGGACACATTCGTCAATTTTTTTGCGAAACGGCACATGCTGGCCAATTTGATGTTCCTGGGCATCATGACAGCCGGGATATACTTCTGGTTCGCGATCAACAAGGAAGAACTGCCCAACATCACCCGGGACCGGGTGAGCATATCCACTTCCTATCCCGGCGCTTCGGCCGAGCAAGTGGAATACTTTGTCACCAAGGAAATTGAGGACAAGCTCAAGGGCCTCGACGGCATCTATAAAGTAACCAGCAATTCCGGCCCCGGCTCCTCCGGGATCAGTGTGGAACTGGAACTAAAACGGCCGGACCGGGACGAAATTATTACGGAAATAAAGACCGCGGTTTATGACGCCAAGCTGCCCGACGAAGTCACGGACAACCCTCGGGTCAGGGAATTCAAATCATCCAAAAAAGCGATCATTGACATCGGTCTCTTCGATAAGCGTTCCAACCTGCTCACGCCCGAAAAACGGGCCCGGCTGCACGCCTATGTGCTGGCTTTGGAAAACCAATTGCTCAACCTGGAAAACATCAGCGAGGTTCGCCGCGGCGCCTACCGTAACCCGGAAATACGAATTGAAGCCGACCCGGCTAAACTGAAACAGTACGATATTCCCCTCAATGTCATCGCCGTCGAAATCAAGGCGCAGAATTCACGCCAGCCCGTCGGCGATCTGGAAGACAGGTTCGAATCCAAGGTGACCCTCGATTCCGAGTTGGATACGGTGGCGGAACTGGAAAACGTGATTATCCAGGGCGGATTTGAGGGACAGACGGTGCGGGTGAAAGACGTCGGCCGGGTGACGGAAAACTTCAAAAAGACCAAGTTCATCCAAAAAATTAACGGCCGGGAAGGCGTTTTTCTCAATGCGGTAAAAACGGCGGACTCGGATATTTTAGAATCCGTGGACGCCGTGAAGGCGGTAGTGAAAAAGTTCAGCCAAAACACGTTGCAGGGAACGGATTATGAGATCGCGCTTTTGGATGATGAATCCCGGGAACTCCGGAACCGGCTGAACATCATCCTCTACAACGGCACAATCGGGTTGATCCTGGTTTTGGTGGTTCTGCTCGTGTTCCTGAATTTTCATACCGCCTTTTGGGTCGCCATAGGCATCCCGTTTACATTCGCATTTACCCTGGTGGGCTTAAACATCCTGGGGTATACCATCAACAATATCACTCTCGGCGCCATCATCATCGTCATGGGCATGATCGTCGACGACGCCATCATTGTCGCCGAAAACATATCCCGCTACCGTTCCGAGGGCATGGAATACGAAATCGCGGCCGTAAA
>JAUXBQ010000175.1 GCA_030619365.1 candidate division FCPU426 bacterium
ACTTTAGTCATCTTATCAACTGCGTTCCGGACCGCATCTCCGCCTATATGCGCCTGCTCGGAGGCCTGCTCGGAAGCCGTAGCCGAGTCCCGCGAATTTGCTGTAACCAGCTTCATGGAAGCAACCGTCTCCTCGATATTCTTGGATACATCCTCGGTCTGCTGGGCCTGGACGCCTATGCCCTTGGCTATTATTTGAATACTGTTGGCTACCTCCGATGCTGTGGCGCTTACTTCCTGCGCGGTAGCGGAAAACTCCTGCGAAGAAGTCGAAACCTTCTCGGCCGCCCCGCGGATATTAAAAATAATATCTCCGAAGTTGCTGGTCAGGGCATTAAAAGAAAAAACGGCATCGGCGATTTCGTCATTCGATAGTTTATCCGCAACGAGGGATAAATCCCCTTCCGCCACTTTCTTGATTATCCCGGCTAAATTCAAGATCCCGCGTGCTATTAATCCGGAAAAATAAAAGATAAACCACCCTCCGAAACCCGTAATGAGCAGGCCGGCCAGGACTATGGTTTTTATCAGGGTAGCGCGCGGCTTGGCTAAAAAATCATTTTCAAAAGCACTGGCAACAACTATCCAGTTGAATTCCTCGAGATATTTATAACTGGCTATTTTATATGCATGGGCCAACGGAGAAAAAAATCGAATCTGTCCGTTTTTTTGTTGCATAATCTTTTTAATATGCGGCTTTCCGGCCCAATTCTCGCCTCCCGCATGTTTATGAACAAGTAAGTTTCCAGCGGGGTCGACTATAAAGATAAATCCCTTTTCACCAATAATTAATTCTTTATTACAAAGTCTCTGGATTACGTCGAAATCCATATCCGGATTTGCCTCTAAAAAAACATAAAATTGAGCAATATGATTGTCCAGTTCGGCTTTCACCGATTCCAGCAGAGCGTTCTTGGCTACAAGATAGGTAATTAATCCCAGGATAATTATGGTACAAACCAATATTGCGCCAAATCCAGCCACCATCTTGCCTTGGATAGTACGAAAAAATTGCATTAGTTTCATTAGTAGCCCTTTAAAAATAAAGAGAATGTCGCCTTTACATCTTTAGAAAAAAGGCGCGTTTTATCCTACCCGCAGAAGGTGCGGGCATCACGCTTTACCTGACTCCGTCACCCCGGCTAATCACATGCCGGGGGTGACGGAGCATTCCTGAAGAGCCAGAAAAAATTAATCTTCGGATTTCACCAAAGACAAGCCCGCTTTCTTCCAAGCCTCCAAGCCTCCATTTATATAGGTTACATTTTTATAACCCATTTCCTTTAACATTTTGGCCGTCATGACCGCTCTTTTTCCGCCACTGCAGTTTACGATTATCATCGCATTGGCGTCATGAACCTTCTTTTTGATATTAAAAAGCACCTTACCCTGCTCCATTACCAGGGAATTGCTGATTTTACCTAAAATAGCGTGCTCCCTGCGAGTAGCCACATCCAGAATAACCGCATTGGGATTTGAATTTATTCTTTTTTGGGCCTGCTGCGCGCTTATGCCATTGCCCGCCACTGCCTTGGCTTCATTAACAAACTCCTCCGGGGACTTGCCCTTGGGCATATCAATAATTCCGTCTATGGGATTCTTTATCACCGTATAGCCGCTATTCTTCCAGGCGGTTATTCCGCCATCCAAATATTTAACATTCAAATAACCCATCTGCGCTAATTGATGAGCCGCCAAGGCAGATCTTTTTCCTTTTTTACAGTAAACAATTATAGGAGTATTTCTATTGGGAAGTCTCATCCTGACATCAAAGATTAATCTTCCCGCGGGCAGACTTTTTCTGTTGTCAATATATCCATCAGTTTTGAATTCCGAATGAGGCCGGACATCTATTAAAGCCGTTGATTTATCCGCAGCCAATACTTTTTTAGCCTCTTGCACAGAAATTGAGCTAACATTTTTTTTTGCTTCGCCGATATAATCATTCGATGACTTGCCTTGGGGAACTTCAAGTTGAGCAAATGAAAATGTTGCCAGGCCCAAACAGACTGCACTAATGATTGCAAATTTGACGGGAATCATTTTGTGTTTATACATATTCTCTTTTCTCTCCTCTCTCCTTCTAGAATTTTAATAGCAATTTATTTACATAGAGTAAACCCTATTGTGCTTGGTGTCAATTATATTTCCTGATTTTTTGCCCGGATCACGCGATAGCTCAGCTTAGCCCTGCTCTTGTTGCTTAATTTATTGCTGTACCAGCCGTAATACCTTATAAACTAATTGTGGTGATTTTCTAACCTTTTTTCAACGAAACCGGATTCATCACCAGCCCGGTGATGATCTTGGGAAGAAAATAGGTGGACTTGGGCGGCAGGGTCTCGCCTTGCTTGGCCAAATCCCAGATTGCGTCCACGTTCGGCAGGCCCGGGAAAAAAGCCGCTTGCGCCTTGCCTTGCGACACCGCGCGGCGCGCTGCTACCGGATTTTTAGTGTAGGACACCCGTCCTTTTTCCTCTTGACGGCCGATCCCCAGCCAGGGTTCCAAAACCAGCTGATTCAGAATGACGACGTCCAGCCGGTGATATATCCGGGAATGCCGGGCGGGCGTTTGACCATAGGCCTGGTCCAGGGCGCCTGGTCTTACCCTCAGCCAGAACGCACTCCGGCCGCCATCTCCCAGGTAGCCAATCACCGGCAGGCCGGCCGTGTTGGCCGGAACCGTCCCATTGACCAGCTGGGCGGGAGTAGCCTTGATGATTTCAAAAGTTTCCTTCAGACGCCTGTGGTAAGAGGCCCAGCGCTTTTTTTCCACTCCCCGCACCAAACGCATGACCGGCAGCACGGAGAGACCCGGGTCGCGCACCCCGGCCAGACACATCATCACGTAATTGGCCGCCGTTCCCACTCGCGCCCCTTGCTCGCGCTGGTAGCGGATCGCGGTCAAATAGCGATGATGGCCGTCCGCGATCAGCAGCTTTTTGCCTAAAAATTCCTTCTGCAGGGCGGCCACGCTGCGCGGCTGCTGTATCACCCAGAGCCGGTGCCGACAGCCGTTCCAGTCCCGCAAGCTCAGCGCGGGCCGGGGCCGGGCCTGCCGCTCCAACTGCCGGCCCACGGTCCCCGACTGATCGCGGTAAAGGGACAGCACGGGCGAAAAGCTGACGCCGGTCTCGGCCAGCAGATGAAAACGGTCCGTTTTGGGTCCCTCGTAGGTTTTTTCATGCGGAAACACTTTCCCCTCGCCGAACGCCTCCAGTTGTACGCGGGCAAACAGCCCGGTGAAGCGTTTATGCCGTCCCCGGGGATCCGTGTAATCCGTTTTGAGCAGGTAAAAGGCTTCCTCGGATTCCACGCGCAAGACGCCCTGGGCCAGCCACTGTTCCAGGGTGCGGCGCGCGCGCGTGTAGCGGTTGTTCCGCGGTGTATCCGAGTCCTTGGTTTTTCCCAACTCCAAGCGGATGATGTTATGGGGATGGGCGCGGTAAAACCGCAATTGGTCAGCGGGCGAAATAATATCATACGGCGGGGTAATCAGGCGACTACTGACGCGGCCGAGCGCCGGCGCGTACCGCAGGCCGGCAAATGGAGCCAGTTTAGCCATTCGCAGGTTTTTTGGAATGTTTTTTGAGGCGGTCTTTCCAGCTGGTAATCGCCACGAGTTCCTCGTTGGTGTTGCGCAGGCGTTGCGAGAGGATCGTGATGATCTGAGTCAACAGCTTGTAGGCCAGCAACTGGTCCGCGCGCAGCATTTCATCAAATGGTTCCTTGGAAATCATCATGCAGCGGGTTTCTTCCAGGGCCACGATGTTGGCCGAGTAGGGCAGGTTGTCAAACAAGGACATTTCCCCGAAAATCGCCTGCGGTCCCAGCGTGGTGATCAGCTTGTCCTTTTTACCTTCCAAGTTCTTGGTGACCTTCACCTTGCCTTTGATGATCACGTGCAAGGCGCCGCCCAGGCGGCCCTCCTTCAGGATCATGGTGTCCTTGGGATACAACTTGATCCGGGCCAACTTAAAGATCTTTTCCAGCTCCTCGTCATTGAGTCCTTCAAAAATATTGATGGTCCTGAGCAGACTGACTTCCATGGAAGGCCTCCCTTCCTGCGGCGGGTCATGCGCCGGCCGAGGATTCTTTCTAAAATCAGTAATTCACTCTTATCAGATTCAGCTTGGCCGTTGGCTCGGTCGTGGGGCGCGCTGTTTCCGGCCAAGGCGCCTGTCCCCGGCCGACACGATACGTGCTTTGGTCCGGCACACGATTCGCGCTCCCCAGGGCAATGGCCAGGGAACCGCCGATGGCGAGCCCAATGACCATCCACATATCCGCCTGGCGAAAGGCCGGCGGAAACGCGCCTTGCACCAAACCGTCAAGGGAAACCACCGCGGCGTAACCATAGAGTGCCGTAAACGGCAAGGAGACTATAAAATGAGTTTCAAAGTCTCCCAACCAGTGATTATCGGCGTATTGGGCCGGGCCTTGATCCTCGGCTACCGGGCTTACCCTGTCCGGCTGGCTCTCCGCTACGGCGCCCGGTGTGTTCCCCACCGCGACCGGCGCGGGCCATGATTCCGCCCATACGGGAGCCGTCCCGCCAGCGAACAAGCAGCAGGCCGCGATCCCCGCCAACACCACCCGGTCCCATCTCATCCAGTCAGTCGCCAGCACAGCTTATAATACAACTTTATTCAGTGGATATTCAATAATTCCTTGCGCACCGGCTGCTTTTAACCTGGGGATCAAATCCCGGACCACCGCCTCCTCAATGACGGTTTCCACGTCCAGCCAGCCCGGATCCGTCAGCGGCGCAACCGTGGGTTGTTTCAAGGCCGGCAGCAACGACAAAACTTTTTTAAGATCTTTCCGGCGAACGTTCATTTTCACACCCACCCGCACTTCCGCCCGAAGCGCTCCCTGCAGCAACAGGTCGATATTCTCGATTTTTCTCCGCTTGGCCGAATCTTTCCAGGCCACGCGATTGGCAATCAACAGCGTGGTGGAAGTCAGCACGGTCTCAACAATCCGCAGCTTATTGGCCCGCAGGGATCCGCCGGTTTCCGTCAACTCGACGATCGCGTCCGCCAGGCGGGGCGGCTTGGCTTCCGTGGCCCCCCACGAGAACTCCACCTCGGCCTTGACTTTCCGCCGGCGTAAATAATCTTTCACCACGTTGACCAGTTCCGTGGCCACGCGTTTTCCCCGGAGCTGGCTCACCGAGCGGATTTTGGAATCCTCGGGTACGGCCAGCACCCAGCGTACGGGCCGGAGGCCCTGCTTGGCGTAGATGAGTTCCGAAACCTTCTGGACCTTGGCCCGGTTTTCAGCTGTCCAGTCCGCGCCCGTGAGACCGGCATCCAGCGCCCCGGATTCCACGTAGCGGGGAATTTCCTGGGCCCGTACCAGCATGAGTTCGATTTCCGGATCGTCAATCTGCGGATAATAGGAGCGGGACGTTCCCCGGATGATGAATCCGGCCTTCTTCATCAAGGCAAAGGTAGCTTCCTTGAGGCTCCCGGCCGGCAGTGCCAGTTTTAGTTTCACGCGTTAAAACCCCCGAATCGTCACAGCGGTATATCAAATAAATATCTCCGCACTGATGTGCGGAGTTTTCATGTAACCCTCACCCTTATCCCTCTCCCTGCCAGGGAGAGGGCAAGAGGTAACCCCGCACTTACGTACGGGGATTCCTTTTG
>JAUXBQ010000247.1 GCA_030619365.1 candidate division FCPU426 bacterium
AAATTGCGGGCGCGTTTTTAAGCTTGTTTTATAAGGCTTTTTTCGTATCCGCTCCTCCTGGGCCGGGAGTTTTAAAAAACCCGGCCTTCTTGGCCCAGGCTCTGGTAAAAACCCATAAATATCGCAAAAACCCCTAAAAATATCCCGGCGGGGGCCAGGAGCGTTTTTCAGACAAAAAAAACCGCCCCCGCCAATTCGCCGGGGGCGGTTTCCTTGGCAACTTTTTATTCCCGCGTGAAGCCCTGCAGGAATTTGGTGTCAATGCGCATGCTGTCGATACGCGGGTCGCCGAAGAGCGCGAGGCCCATGAAGTCCAGCGAACCCCCGGCTATCTGCTGGAAGCGGTCCTCACCCGCTACCTTGACCGCTACCAGCCGCCCGTTCTTGTCGTACTTCAGAACGGTTTGGTTGCCCTGGGCGTCGGTTTCGGTCTTGGTAACGGCCTGCACTTCGCCGGCGGCGTCGGTCCGGTAGTCGTACTCTTCCTTGCTGCCGTCCTGCGCCTGCCGGGAGACCAGGCGCCCGTTACGGTAGATATTGACCGCCAACTGCGCGCCCTGGGCGTAAATCATGGCCGTGTAATCGCCCGTGCCCTTGCCGCTGTACTCAAACACGGTCTTTTGGCCGTCGGCCTCCAGGCTTACCAGACGCCCGTCCGCGCTGTATTCCTTGGTAACCGTGCCGGCCGCCGAGCGCTCGACCACCGTGGCTTTTTGCACTTTGCCCTCCGCGTCCAGGTCGTAGGCATAGGTCTGGCTTGCGCCGTCCGCGTTGACCGAGAGCAGCCGTCCGGCCTGGTCGTAGCGGTTAACCCGCGCGTTGCCGTCCTTGGCCTGGATGCTTTCGGTAAAGCCGCCGCTGTCGTAAGCGAACTTATGCAGGCTGCCGTTGTGGTCCATGGCCTCCACCACGCGGCCGTTCTCGTCACGGCTGACCACGTCGGCGTACTTCATGCTCTCCGCGATCCTGGCCGCCAGCCGGACTTCTTCGCTGACCGCCTCGCCGCCCATAATCGCGGTCTGTATCTCCTCCACGATCAGGGCGTTGCTCAGCATGAGCGTGGTCAGCTTGCCGATCAGGGATTCCTGCTGCGCGGCGCCGAAGACCAGCTTGAACGCCTGGGCCAACTGGTCCATCAGCTCGGCCAGACCCAGGTTCTCCACGGCCAGGCCCAGGCCGTTAGCGCTGATCTTGGCAAAGGTAAGGGTCAGGAACTCGGCCACGTCCGCCAGGGACCTGATGTCCTGGAACTTGACCACCAGCTCGTCCTGCGCAATTGCCGCGGCCTCGACCGGGGCTTCCTCCGCCGGGGTTTCTTCCGTTTCGCCGCGGCCCTTGCTGTCCGCCACGTTCTCAGCCGGCTGCACGGCCGCGGCCGTGACTTCCTCACCGGTTTCCGGCGCGTCCGCCACTGTTTCGTCATACCGGCCCTTGCCGCTGCCCTCCTGGGCCAACTGGTCCAGGCCGCCGGCCAACTGCACGCCGCTGGCCTTGTTGCCGGCCGAGGTCCGGTACACCCGCATGCTGCTGCCGTAGACCGAGCCTTTCTGGCCCACCGGCGCGGCGGTTATCACGCCCGTGTCCTGCGTCAGCTCGTCCGCGAAGAAATTCTCCATAAAGCTGCCGTTGGCCATCCACATCCAGCCGTCGCCGGCCTTGTCGTAGGATGTGTCCTGCATGGTCCACTTGGTGCTGTACTTGGTTTCCTCAACATAGGCCGTTTTGTTCCAGAGCGGGATCCAGGTATTGGGATCATAGGGGTCAACCTTGTCGTAGACCGGCTCGGTTCCCAGGTCTTGCAGATTGTATTCATCCACATCAGGAGTGTCGGGATCGTCGAGAGTCTCCCAATAATAGTGCAACACAGAGGTCGTCCCGTCCTCCACGGTCTCCGAGCTGATGACCTCCCGCTGGTCGCCCCAGTGCCCGTTGTAGAACTTGTCATTCTGCAGGGCGTAGTTGCGCGTATCGTAGGTGCCGGGCCGGCTGTCCTGGGTCACGGTCCAGGTATGGCTGGTGTGGACCGGTTTGTAGCGGTTTTTCTTATCGAATTGGGCCTCGTTAAAGCGGATGTTGGAGAAGATTGAAGAGGAGGAACCGTCGGCGTTTATGGTCAGGACGATGTCCGCGAACTGGGTCAAGGCGTCCACGTTCAGGGCCTCGGACTGCCATTCGCCCAGGGTGCGCACGCCCACGTCGTCCGGCGCGGTCCAGGTCCAGGTCTCTTGCTCCGTGCTGTAGATTGTTTCCAGCAGCCCCTTAATGAACTCCAACGCGCCCTCGTCTTCCATGTCCGCGGTGTTGACCGCGCCCGTGGCGTCCACTTTGGCGTTGATGCCGGTCAGTTCCGCGCCCGCGAAGTAGAAGCCCCAGTCATCGTAGTCGACCGTACCGGACCACACGCCGCCGCCCGTGCCTGTAAACTCTTCGGTGGCGCTGATCCAGTAGCCCTTGTTCATTGCAGTCCCAGAGTAAGTATGCACCACGCCCAGGCTGTCGGTCCAGGTCTCCATGTTCCAATACTCGTCATAGATCATGGTGCCGTCAAGGGCCGAGGTGCCGTCGATCCGCTTAAGCCGGTCGCCGGAATAGGTGTAGGTAAAGCTCCCCAACTCGCCGCTGGTGCTCTCCATCTGCTGCGTGCTGAGGCTCCAGGTCGTGAGGCCCTTGTCGTCCTCCATGGTCGCGAATTCATTCGCGCCCGCGAATATATAGGACACCGTGACCCCGTCCTCCCGGGAACCCGTGGCAGTGGTGATGTACTGGCCGTCGTTCTGGTAGGAGATGGTCTGGTTCCGGGTGTCGGTGTTGTTCATGACCTTTTCGGTCAGGATGCCGGTAGCGGTATAGCTTTCCGTGCCCAAGCCTGTGTGTATGCCCATGTAGTCCGTGTAATCAACATTGGCGCTCATATGGAACGGCGTCTCCGGGTTATCGGTGTAGTTCCAGGTGATGGTGGACCCGCCGTTATTGATGCGGATGCGGGTGCCGATGGCTGAGTTCTCGTCGCCCAGGGCCAAGGTCCAGAATTCAACACCCTGATTATCCTTTACAAAGCAAGCAGTAGGTCCTTTCCTGGTCATGGTAAAGACTAAGGTGGCTTCTGTGATGTAATTGGCCTCGTGGAAGGTGATGTGCCGGAGGGCCGGCATGTACACCCAACCGTCCGGGTCCTCGACCGGCACGAAATCGTCCAGCTCAATGGTCATCGTGCGGCGGCCACTGCCGAAGACGTAGGTGATGCCGGATGTGGGATTGCGGTCAGCATCAAGGCCTGTGTAGAGGGTGTGGCGCCGGTTCTCGCCGGCGGGATACTCATCGTTTGCGACCTTGTTTTCGGTTTCCACGCCGTGCTCGTCGTAGTAAATGATCTTGTCCTCGGAATGCTGGACATTGGTCCGGGTCTCTATCAGCTTGAACCCGGCCCATTCTTGGTTTTCAAACGTGCTCGTGTAGATCTCCGTCTTCTTCTTTTTGCCTGACTTCTTGTCTTTCTCCGTGCGGGAGGACAGCTTGCGTCCGTGATCGTCATAAGTGGTTTCATGTTCCTTGTAATGGCCCTTGCCGGTGGACACGGTGCTGATGGTCATGCCGGTCGCTTTATTGGTCGTGAATTTGGTTTTCACGGTATCGCCGTCCTCGTTGGTGTCCCAGCTCTTCGTGACCGTACCCAGGT
>JAUXBQ010000049.1 GCA_030619365.1 candidate division FCPU426 bacterium
GAAAGCATAATTTCACTATTCCCCTCCCCAGATTTGGTGGGAGGGGATTAAGGGGAGGGGGTTTCAGCCTTTGATTTTAAAGCTTAATCCCTCACCTTCATCCTCTCCCAAGAGGAGAGGAATATTTAGTAAATCAAAAATCGGCCTTTCCGCAACAGAAACTAATCCACAGAAATCATAGGGTAAGAAAAAACATCTTGACATGTTGTCAGAAAAAATATATACTTTTTCTGACAATAAACAGGAAGGGCATATGACTCAAAGCATTGAGAATAAAGTAATTAGCATGATTTATGACAAGGGAATGGGTTGGGTTTTTACTCCAAATCATTTTCTTGATCTTGGAAACCGTACAGCGATAGATCAAGCTTTGGGACGGCTGGCAAAATCAGGAAATATCCGTCGGTTAGCGCGTGGCCTCTACGATTATCCTGAGAAACACCCCACACTGGGTGATCTTCCGGCAAATTATGAGCGTATAGCCCAAGCGCTGGCCGGAAGGGATAGCTTGAAGATTCAGCCTTCAGGGGCGTATGCCGCCAATTTGCTGGGCTTAACTGAGCAAGTTCCGGCCAGGATTGTTTTTTTGACCGACGGCCCTAATCGCATAGTGCAAATAAATAAACAGCAGATCGTGTTAAAAAGAACAACGCCCAAGAATATGGCGACTACCGGACGTGTAAGCGGCTTGGTTATTCAAGCCCTGCGTCATTTAGGGCAGGATCATGTGGATAATAACATTATCGGGATGCTCAAAAAAAGATTATCCGGCGATGATAAACGTCAGTTAATAAATGATCTGCGTTACGCGCCGGTATGGATAGGGATTATATTCAGGCAATTACAAAAGTGAGGGGCTTATGGATAAATTTGCACTATTAAGCGATAAAGACAAACGTGCATATTTCGAAGTTGCCGCGGCTGATCTAAATGTGATGCCGCAGCTTATTGAAAAGGATTTCTGGGTGTGCTGGATACTCAAAATCCTTTTTTCCTTACCGGCATCAGGAAGACACCTGACATTTAAAGGAGGGACGTCCCTGTCAAAATGTTATGACGTTATCAGACGGTTTTCGGAAGATGTCGATGTTTCGATAGAAAGGACTTTTTTATCAAGCAAAGAAGCTATCGAACCCAAAAAGGAAGAAAGCCATAAAGAAAACCAGAGAAGGCTTGAGAGATTGCAACTCGCTTGTAAAAAAAAGATCAGTGTAACTATCATCCCTGAATTGAAAAAGAACATCAGCTCTGTTCTTACTGATAAAAAAGAATGGAATGTAGATCTGGATCCCAACGACGCTTTAGGGCAGACAGTTTTATTTACATTTCCACATGCTTTGACAAGTAGCGTGGAAAGTTATGTGAAGTCCGCTGTTAAAATTGAGTTTGGCTCCAGAGCAGACCACTGGCCGGTTGAGACTATGCTGGTTAAGCCATACGTTGCTAATGTTTCAGGTGATGTGACTATTGAAGGAGCTTCGGTACGCGTGTTGGCCGCAGAGCGAACCTTTTGGGAAAAGGCGACAATACTTCACATGATATATCATTATCCACAAGGCAAGAATGTTCCATCACGGATGTCCCGGCACTATTATGATTTATTCTCCATGGTGGATACTCCTATTTATGAGAAATCTTTAAAGAAAATAGCGTTACTAAAAGATGTGTCGGAACACAAATCATTATATTTTAAGGCTAACTGGGCGCATTATGAAGAAGCCAAGCCTGGCAGTTTGAGGTTAATGCCTCGTGATGAACAGGTTGGTCGGTTAAAGGCGGATTACCGGCAAATGCAAGAAATGTTTTTTGAGGATCCGCCCTCATTTGAAAGTATTTTGGGGGAATTGAAGATCGCGGAAGATAAAATTAACAGGATTTAAAAACGAACTACTGGTGGACATCGGATTATCACTTTTCGCATTTCAATATCATTCGATATTGCGGGCGACCGTTTAAGACGGCTGAAGAGATGAACAAAGTGATCATCCGTAAACATAACAAGAGCGTGAAGCCCGAGGCCGTTTTTTAGAAGCCAACTATCTATTCAGAGCCGGGTAATTTAATACCTTTTTCACGCTTCTGAGCAGTTTATCGTTCTCCGAGGGTTTGCCCAGCGTAATTCGAGCATATTGTCCTGGAAAAGGCCGGATAATCACCCCGAGTTGGAGCAAAGACTGATGAAACACCTGGCTGTTCCGCACTTGTTCCGGAAGTTCGACAAACAAAAAATTGGTCTGCGAGGGGACCACTTTAATACCTAGATTTAGCAATTCCCTCCCCACCCGGCGCCGCTCTGATTTTGCCAGGGCAACGCATTTTTTCATGTACGCCCCATCCTGCAAGGCGGCTTGCGCGGCCACCTGGGCCAGGCTGTTCACATTGAAGGGATCGCGCACCCGGTCCACGGCCGCTTTCACTTCCGGGGAAACCACGCCGTAGCCGAGGCGCAGACCCGCGAGCGCGTAGGCCTTGGAAAAAGTCCTGAGCACGGCCACGTTCGGATATTGCCTCACCCAGGACAGGCTATGGGCCCGCGCCCGGGGCTCCACGTACTCATGGTACGCCTCGTCCAGGACCACCAGGCACTTCCGGGGCACGCGGCGTATAAAAGACGCGAGCGCGCGGGACGGCAGCAGCGTTCCGGTCGGGTTATTGGGATTGGCGATGAAAACCATCCGGGTTTTGGGCGTGAGTGCCCGGGCCATGGCTTCTAGATCATACGTGTACTTTTGCATGGGAACGGTGATGAACTTGGCGTTCATCAGGTTCGCCACCAGGCCGTAGACCACAAAAGTCATTTGGGAGGTCAGGACTTCCTCGCGCGGCCGCAAATACGCCAGCCCCAGCAGCACGAGCAGCTCATTGGACCCGTTGCCGATAATGAGCTCCTCAGGACGGACGCGCAGGTGCCGCGACAGGGCCTGGCGTAAATAAAAACATGACCCGTCAGGATACCTGTTCAGCGCCCCGGTTGCCCGGCTGAGCGCCCGCCGCACGCGCGGCGAGGGGCCCAGGGGATTTTCATTGCTGGCCAGCTTGCTGGCCCGGGCCACGCCCAGTTCCCGCTCCACTTCCTCGATTGGCTTGCCCGGTTCGTACGGCCGGATTTTCTCCACGCCGGACCGGAGAGGCGGAAGCGAAACGGACATTATCCCTCTCCCCGGGGATAGGAACCGAGCACTTTCAGGTCCAGGGTCAGGGTCTGCAACTGCTTCAGCAACCGCTGCACGCGCTTCTCGGTGACGTGCCCCAGGCAATCGATGAAGAAAATATAATTCCAGAGCCCTTTGCGCGAAGGCCGGGACTCGATGCTGGTCAAGTTGACCCGGTTCTCGGCGAAGGGCTTGAGAATTTTATGCAACACGCCCACGCTGTCCTTAACGGCCAGCATGAGCGAGGTTTTATCACGTCCAGTGGCACCGGGATACTGCCGGCCCAGTACCAGGAAGCGCGTGATGTTTTCCGGGTTATCCTCAATATCCTTAACCAGAATCGAAAGCTCGTACAGTCGGGCCGCCAGGCGCGAGGCCACGGCCGCGCTCTGCCGGTTCTTCGCGGCCATTTGGGCGGCCTTGGCATTGGAAGAGACCTCCACGATCTCGATGTCCGGCAAATTGCCGTCCAACCAGGAACGGCACTGTCCCAGGGTTTGGGGATGGATATACACTTTCCGCACCCGCGACAGGCGGGATTCCCGCGAGAGCAGGTTGTGCGCCACCCGCAGGGAAACTTCTGCCGAAATATTCACCCCGCTGTCCACGAACATGTCCAGGGTGTGATTGACCACGCCTTCCGTGGAATTTTCAATGGGCACCACGCCGTAATCCGCGCGCCCGCGCTCCACTTCCCGGAACACGTCCGCGATCCCCCGCACGGGTTGATAATTGACCGAGGAGCCGAACTGCTGCTTGGCCGCCTCGTGGGTGAAGGTGCCTTCCGGCCCGAGGAATGCGATTTTCTGCACCGCTTGCAGCGCAATGGAGGCGGATATGATTTCCCGGTAAATCGCCTGCAGGGCCGCCTGGGGCAGCGGGCCTGCTTGGCCCAGGGATTTCAGACGCGCGAACAATTTGCTTTCCCGGTCCGGCGCGAATACGGGCAGATTGCTCCGGCGCTTGTGGTGAGAGACTTCCACCGCCAGCTTGGCGCGTTGATTCAGCAAATTCACGATCTGGCTGTCCAACCGGTCAATGGCCTGACGGACTTTTTCAAGCTTCATGGTCTCCAGCTCCCCTCTTGGTTCATCAATTCCCAGACGCGGACAACTCGTTTCTCCAGACGTCCCTGGTCCGCGGGTTTCAGCAAGGGTTTGATTTCCTCGGCCAGGATCAGCTCCCGCGTATGATTGCGGCGTTCGGCCAGCCGCCACAAGCTTTGCAATCCCTTAAACCAGCCGCCGGCCGGTCGGGAAGCCCAGGCCCGGCGATACGCCCGCCAGGGATGACGCAGGCTGGCCGCCAAAGGACGTTCCTGCATGAGCAGCCATTCCGTAATCATCACGACGCAGGTCAGGATGCCGGCCAAATAAGTCAGCAACCTGCCCTGCAGGTCAATCCAAAAGAGTATTCGCCCGAAACCCGACACGTGTCCGGAAATGAAGACCAGGCGTTCACTCACGATCCAGGCCGTGAGCAGCAGGGCGCTGACCGGAAGAAAGATCCGGGCCCGGGGCGTGTCGAAATCCGGCCCCACCAGATAACGCGCGAACCCGATCATGAGTCCCATGACCAGGCCCCAGGTGGCCGGGCTCGAACATGAAAACGGAAGCCGCCCGTGTCCGAACATGCCAGGCATTTGCGGCAGGACAGCCCAACTCACGCCCTCATGGCCGGCCGCCTCGGGCACCAGCACGCCCAGACCGCATTCCAATCCTGCGCCCAGAAACAGTCCCATCAGCGCGAAATCGAGAATACTGCCGGTGTGCCGCAGCCGGCTGCCCCGCCAGAGCGCCAAGACCGCGATAGCCGCGCCCAAAAGCAAGGCTTCCAGGCCCGCGCCCAAAGCCGCGGTCCAGGCGGTCTCGCCTTGGGCCACGATCACCAGGGGCGTCTCCAGGGTAAAAGCGGCCGGCAGAATGACCAAGAGACCCACCCCCCAGGCCAGTATCAGCGTCGCGGGGCTGACGGTCCGGTTTTCCGTGCTGGCCAGCGTCCAAAAACCCGCCATAAACAACGGCCCTATCAGCAAGCGCCCGCCGGGCACGAACAGAATAAAGATCACGGCCGGCAGGCCATTCCAAAACAATCGCTGTCCAGGCGTCAGGCCCAGATACCACTCCCGGATTTTCCGCCACAATTCCTGGACATTCATTTCCGGGGCTCACTGGGCCGGGATGCGCGCTCGCCTTTCAGCCGGATATCCTCCAGCGCGCGACGAAGCAGCGGGTATCCCCAGGCCAGGGCCAGCAGCGCCAGGAGTATAAACCAGATAATGCCCTCTCCCCTGACCAGGGCGTGCCAAGCGCTAAGCTCCATGCCTTTTCCTCTTGATTGATTTGGTCCGGCGGCCGGTTTTTCTAAACGATCCCTCCCGCGGCCGGCCGGGCCTGGGCGCGACCGGAGCATGACCGGGCGCGGGGGTAAACGCCTTCAACTTTTTAATTTCCTCCGCCCGCAGGTAACGCCACCGGCCGAGAGGCAACCCGGCCGCCGATAAAAAACCGAATTTCACCCGCTGCAGGGCAGTGACCGGATGTCCCATGGCCAGGCACATTTTTTTCACCTGATGCTGGCGCCCTTCCCGCAGGGTCATTTCCAGCACGGCCGCGTCTTTCATGCGCTTGAGTAAATGAACCCTGGCCGGCAGGGTTTTTTCGTAGCGCCCGGCCCAGGTTGGGATGCGCACTCCGCCGGCCAGCTTATACAGAACCTGAACCCCGGGAACGCCCCGGACCCGGGCGTGATAGGTTTTCGGAAATCCGTAGCGCGGATGCGTAAGACGCTGGGCCAGTTCGCCGTCATTCGTGAGCAGCAGAACGCCGGAAGTGTTAAAATCCAGGCGCCCGACCGGATACACTCGCGCCTTGACTCCCCTCAGCAGCTCCAGGACCGTGGTGCGTTTTTCCGGATCCTCCACCGTGGAAACCACGCCTTCGGGTTTATGGAGCAATACATAGACCAGGGGCTGGGGCAGGATTCGCCGGCCGTTGACTTTGACCGCGTCCCGGTCCGGGTCAATGCGCCAGGCGGGCGTGGAGATAACCGTGCCGTTCACCGTGACCCGTTTCTCAAACACCAGGGTGTCCGCGTCCCGGCGCGAACAAACACCCGCTTCCGCCAGAAAGCGGTTGAGGCGCACGCCAGTCTCTGGCTGCTCGGCGGGGTTCATCTATTTTCAATCCAACTGCGGTTCATCATTTTCACTATCCTTGGTTTGGGTCTCAGAGGATTCGTCCGCCTTTTCCCCGGCGTCCGGGGAAGCAGCGTCCGCCTCGGAAATCCGGGAGGTTTCGAGCCACTCCGAGGATTCCGGAGGCTCCGCCCGGCCGTTTCCTTCGTCCGCGTCCCCCGGAGAGGCCGGAACTTCCGGTGCCAGGTCACCCGGCAAGTCAAACGTCTTGCCCTCTTCGTCCCCCACCAGGGTAGTTTCCCCATCCTCCGGCTCATCACCGTTTTCCTCGTTCTCATCCGTTTCCAGGTCCTGGAGGTCCTCATCACCCTCGACGGGTTCCAACTCGATTTCCGTGTCCGGCTTGCCGTTCCCGTCCTCGGATACGTCCTCCTCACCCGGCTCGTCGGGTTTCTTCTTTTGGGCCTGGGCGGGACCGGCCGACGGCGTGGCAGGTTCCTCACCACTCTTGACCTTGGCCACCAACTCCCCCTCCGGGCTGATCTCCCAGTTTTCGCCGGCCTCATCCTGCACCAGAATGTCTTCCAGGTCCTTCAAAGTGGGCATGTCGTTCAGGTCCTTCAATCCGAAATAGTGCAGGAAATCCTTGGTCGTGCCGTAAAGCATGGGGCGCCCGACTACTTCCTTGCGCCCGACCAGGCGGATGAATTTTCTTTCCAGCAACAGGCTGACCACACTGTCAGCGGCAACGCCGCGGACATCCTCGATCTCCGCCCTGGTGATCGGCTGACGGTAGGCGATAATGGCCAGCGTTTCCAGGGCGGCCCGGGAAAGCTTGCTGGCCGTGCGGGTCTTGTACATTTTACGGATCCAGGGGGCGTACTGAACACGCGTGGCCAGCTGGTATCCTTCCGCGATATCCATCAACTGGAACGCGCGCTTTTGCTGATCGTACTCCGCCTTCAGCTCGTCCAGGGCGGCCAGGAGCGTCCGCCGGTCCACGGATTCCAACAGCCCCTGCAGCGTACTCAGGGACAGGGGTTTATCCGAAACGAACAACAGGCACTCCAGAATTGACTTAAGTTCATCCCGTTCCATTACTCGTCCTCTCTGCCGGCCGATGTCTCACGCACGGCCGCGGTAAATTCATCCACTCGCTGGATCTCGATTGCGTCACAAAGCCCCGCCTGGCGGATGATGATGGCTTTGATCCGGGCCAGCTCCAGCAGGGCCAAAAAGGTGGCCACCATGGCGAGCTTGCTTCCCTGCTGTTTCAGGAGTTCGGCAAAATCCAGCGTCCGGGCGCCCTCCAGGGCGTCCAGGATTTCGTTGATCTTCTGGCTGGTTTTTATTTCCTCGGCCTTGATCTCCTGCCAAGACTCGGGAGTCGCATAGGCCAGCACACGCTTGAACGCCGACAAAAGGTCGAACAGATTGACCTCCTGAAACTGCACGGGCGCCGACGCCTCTTCCAGCTCTTTCAACTGGGTTTCATCCGGCTTCACCGTCTGCCGCCAAAAAATATGCCGTTGGAACTGTTCAAACTGGTCCAGCTCCCCCGCCACTTCCTTAAACCGCTTGTATTCCATCAGCCGGCGCACCAGATCCGCGCGCGGATCAAGCTCCTCGCCCTCTTCCAGGGCCAGGGATTCCTTGGGCAACAGCATCCGGGATTTGATCTGCATCAGCGTCGAGGCCATGAGAATAAAGTCGCCGGCGGCCTCCAGGTCCAGTTCCTTCATGACCTTGAGGTATTCCATAAATTCCTCAAGAATCCGGGCGATGGGGATGTCGTAGATATCGATCTCGTTCTTCCTGATCAAGTACAACAGCAGATCGAACGGCCCCTCGAACACGTCCAGATTCAGGCGGTAAGTCATGCGGTGCGCTCCCGGTTCCCGCGCGTCCAGCCCATGGCCGCCCGCGCCCGGGCAAGCGTTTCCCCGGCCCGGGCCCGGGCGCGCCGCGCGCCTTTATCCAGAATTAAATGGAGGCGATCGGGATCCCGGGCAAATTGTTCGCGCCGCTCCCGAATGGGCGCAAGCACCTGATCGAGTATCGGCGTGAGGGAACGCTTGCACACCACGCAGCCCCGCTGGCCGGCCCGGCACTCGCGTTCCACGTCCGGCGCTTCGGCCGGGGCGTACATTTTAAACAGGGCCAGCACCACGCACTGCTCGGGTTTTCCCGGCGTATTGGCATGGGTTTTCTGCGGGTCCGTGAACATCCGTTTGATCTTCCGCTCCACGTCCGCGGCCGTATCCGAAAGCTCGATCGCATTGCCGTAGCTCTTGCTCATTTTCCGCCCGTCCAGTCCCGGCACTTTGGGGCTCATGGTCAGCATGGCCTGGGGTTCGGGCAGGGTTTCGCCATACAGGAAATTGAACCGCCGGGCGATCTCCCGGGTGATTTCCAGGTGCGGCAGCTGGTCCTGCCCCACCGGCACGTGGGTGGCCCGGTAGAGGAGAATGTCGGCGGCCTGCAGAATCGGATAGCCCAAAAACCCGTAAGTGGAGAGATCGCGGTCCGCGAGTTCCTGCTGCTGTTCCTTATAAGTCGGGCAGCGCTCCGCCCAGGCCAGGGGCGTCAGCATGCCCAGTATCACATAAAGTTCCGAATGTTCAGCCACTTCCGACTGGACGAAGAGCGTCGATTTTTCCGGGTCCAGTCCCACGGACAGCCAGTCCAGCAGCAGTTCCCGGGTGTTCTCCGCAATGGCGGACGGCGCTTTGTATTCCGTGGAGAGGGCGTGGATGTCCGCCACCATAAAAAAGCAGAGGGCTCCGCTCTCCTGCATTTTCAGATAATTTTTCAGGGCCCCTTCCAGGTGCCCCAAGTGCAGCCGCCCGGTGGGCCGCATGCCGCTTAAAATCACTTTCCGATCAGCGCTCATTGGAAAACCTTTCCAGAGTCAGGCTGCCCCTCGTTTATACAAAGGGATTGCCGAAGGGTATCAGGAGAATCCGGATCATGATGGAAATGGGAATCATGATCACGCCCAGCAGGCCGGTCATGAACAAGCCCATGAGAATCAAAAAAGAATAGCGCGCCAGCCGCTGGTATTGATAAGCCCACGGCCCGGGCAGCAGGGCCACTAAAATTTCGGACCCGTCCAGCGGGGGCAGGGGCAGAAGATTGAAGGTCGCCAGAATGATATTGATATACATGGCCCCGTAGAGGACGTTGCGCAACCCGGTATTGTCCAGCCACCCCAGGTATCTGGCCACCCAGGCCAGCAAAATTATCAGCATGGCGGCCAGCACGTTCGCAGCCGGGCCGGCCAGGGAGACCAGGAGCGAATCGCGCTTGGGCTTTTTAAAATTGCCAATGTTGACCGGGACCGGCTTGGCGTAGCCGAACACCATGGTGCCCCGCGACATAACGATTAAAAAAAGCGGCAGCATCACGGTTCCCCAAAGATCGATATGCCGCAGGGGATTCAAGGACAAGCGTCCCAGCATACGCGCGGTCGGGTCTCCCAGCTGGTTTGCCACCCAGCCGTGCGCCACTTCGTGAATGACGACGCCCAGCAACAATCCGGGAAGAATCACTAGAATATTAATAAAAAGTTCTGATCCCAAATCAGCCCCGCTTGAACACTTCCCGTGGTTTCCGGGTGGCGAATTTTGTTCGGAGAAGTAGGCGACGTAAATAAAAGCCTTATGAATCCGGGTTTTTATCGAATTGAAAAAAAAGTGTAGCAGAGTTATCCGGGGCTGTCAACGACTTATCCGGAAGGCGATTTGGAGAGGGCTATCCCACTATTTTGAACTATGTTTTTCGGATATTTTCGGGTTTTGTGGGGGTAAATTAAGGCGATTGTGTGAAATCAGGATAGATAGCCTTATTTAGTTTCTGTTGCGGAAAGCATAATTTCACTATTCCCCTCCCCAGATTTGGTGGGAGGGGATTAAGGGGAGGGGGTTTCAGCCTTTGCTTTTAAAGCTTAATCCCTCACCTTCATCCTCTCCCAAGAGGAGAGGAATATTTAGTAAATCAAAAATCGGCCTTTCCGCAACAAGAACTATTTAATATCCTCAATGATTTTTGTAATGGTATCGCAAAGAGGTTTTATCTGATATTTACAAACCCAGTAAATTTCTTCTGTTGTCATACATAAACAGCTTCCTTTTCAATCCGTTTCTTCAAAAAAAGATTCATCCTATCGCGCAGTCTTACAATGTCAACCTGCTGGTGCAATTGCGCTTCTAAATCCTCTTTTATATGCACTATATTAAACGGGTCCGGAGTTTTAGTTTTAAGAAAAATATCGACATCGCTTTTATCAGTAGCCTGGTCTCTGGCAACCGAACCGAAAATGCCCAGCACCAAAATTCCGTATTTTTCAGCATCCTTTTCTTTAAATTCTTTTAGTATTTTAATAATATCTGATCGGGACATGGGATTACTCCTTTAAGATAGTAATCATCGCTATTTTACTACGCTTTTTGACATTTAGAAAGTTATAATCAGGTGTGAAAGGTGTAGAGACGCACGGCCGTGCATCTCTACGGTGATTCGCTGAAATGTGTTTTGAAACCGGGATTATCTCGTTTCGAGGCATGCCAGCAACCGCCGGCCCGCTTCGTCCATGTCCCGGCCATATGCCAGAATGCCGTCCGGATGACCACCCATAATGATCAGGCCCGAGGCCTGCGCTTTTTTTTCGTTGAGCAGGCGAAGGATTTCCAGGGCGATTTCCGGGGTTCCGTACCCAGCCTGCGGCCCGGTGGTGGGAAAACGGTCGCGCAATTTTTCCCTGGTCATTCGGTGATGGACGTGGATGACCGCTTTGGCCGCGGATTCGGCTTGATAGATTGCGGCATGGCTTAATGATTCGGAAGAAGCGGGTATAGGGCCCTGGCAGACCAGGCGGTTGTTCGCCAGGTCGAACGTCTGCACCCGGGTGTAGTGCTCGCGGGAGAGTTCCGGGAATTTGCCGGTCCGGGTTCCGGAAATGAGAAATTGCGTCGAGTTCCCCAGCCGCTGGCTGAGATTGCCAAACCCGACGCCATCCGGCAGAGCGCCCACCAGGCCCAGGGCATACAGTTTCGTGCGCCAAAAATTGAGGGTCTCCCAGGGCCAATCCGGTTTTGGTTCGCCCTTTTCCCACTGGCACTGGAATTTGGTGTATCCTTCTGAGGTCATGGGCCTATCCTATTGAGCCTGTGTCATCATTTATTTTATGGCTTTGTTTTTTTATCGTCACCCCGGTGAAAACCGGGGTCCAGAAAAATTGATAAAATTCACATACCTGGATACCGGCTTTCGCCGGTATGACGGGTGATAGAAGAAGACGCGTGCCACGGCACGGTTTTACTGGGAGAGGAGATCAATCCTGCAATTCGGGAAACAATTGGCGTATGCCGCTCTCGCTGGCCTCGCAGATCCCCCGCTCGGTTATCAGGCCGGTCACCAAACTGGCCGGCGTGACGTCAAACCCGTAATTTTTCACCGGGCTGTTTTCCGGCGTCAACCGGACCTCGACCAGATGGCCCTGGTGCCAGCCCTGAATACTCCGCACTTCCTCCCCGCCCCGCTCTTCGATGGGAATCTCTTTCACGCCGTCGCGCAAAGACCAGTCAAACGTGGAGGAGGTCAGGGCTACGTAGAACGGGACCTGGTTTGCCTGGGCTGCCAGGGCCTTGAGATACGTCCCGATTTTGTTCGCCACGTCGCCCGTGCGCGTGGTGCGGTCGCTGCCCACCACGACCAGGTCCACCAGGCCGTGTTGCATCAGGTGACCGCCCGTGTTATCGGCGATCACCGTGTGGGGAACCCCGTGTTGTCCCAGTTCCCAGGCGGTCAGGCGCGCGCCCTGGTTCCAGGGCCGGGTTTCATCCACCCAGACATGAATGGGCAGGCCCGCGTCAAAGGCCGCGTAGATGAGCGCCGTGGCCGTGCCGTGGTCAATGCAACCCAGCCAGCCGGCATTGCAATGCGTCAGGATGTTGATAACCTGGCCGGGTTTGGCCCTGGCCAGGCGTTGCATGATTTCCAATCCATGCTCGCCGATACTGCGGCAGGCTTCCTCTTCCTCGCGGACGATGGCCAGGGCGGTTTCCCGGGCCCTCGCGCTTCTCTCCGCGTGGGAACCGTCCGGCAGCAGGTGTGTTAATTGCCGGTCCACGGCCCAGGACAGGTTGACCGCGGTCGGACGGGCGGCCTTGAGCCGGTCCCCGGACTGCCGGAGAAACGATTCCCCTGCCTCTCCCCTGGGCGCCTCCCGGGCCGCGAAATACATGCCAAAGGCGGCGGCCGCGCCGATGAGAATGGCGCCCCGCACGTGCATGTCCTTGATCACGCGGATAACATCTTCCAGACTCGTCAGCTGCTCGACTTGGAAAACGTGCGGGAGCTTGGTTTGGTCAATACTATGCACGATGCTGTCGTCTTGTTCATCCAGCCAGATGGTGCGGTACGGTACGCCGTTCACTTTCATGGTTTGTTCACCCCGCGCCTTCTTTTTTGTGTCCCGACATCTCATTGGCGCGGTAAATGCCCTGTAAAATGTAGTCAATGGCGGATACGCTTGTGATCAGGGCCACCCCGTAAGCTAAAAGCTGAATATAGTTCTCTGCCACGGACAGCAGCATGCCCAAAATGGTCCCGGCCACGCATAAAGACTGCATGAAAGTCGAGAGCTTGCCCAGGGGCCGGACCTGGATCTGGGTGGATTCCCAATTGAGATAAAGGATTAAATACCCCAGCGCGATAATCACGTCCCGCGAAACAACCACCACGGCCACCCAGACGGGAATATGGCTGATGATCGGCAGAATGATGAAGGCGGAGACCAGCAGCAATTTATCCGCCAGGGGATCCAGAAAGCGGCCCAGGGCCGTGACCCTCGTGCGCCGGGCCACGAAACCGTCCAGTATATCGGTCAGCACGGCCAGCAGGAACAACCCGAGTGCCCAGGACAACTCGCGGTAGATCAGCAGGGAGACAAAAACCGGGATCAGGACAATGCGAAGCACCGTAAGCCAATTGGCGATGGTCATAATCATCCCTTAATCAGTTCCAGGGCGTAACGATGGTTTTGGTCCCGTCCTGAAAGCGGTTTTCCCAGGCCATCAGCAGCGGTTTGCGAATTTCGGGGTAAAACGTCAAACGCAGGAGCTCTTGGCGCGAAACCCAGCGCGCGTCTTTCAAACGACGGTCCGGGTGCAGGCGAAGCGTTCCGCCCCGGATCCTGACATGATACGTCAGGTTCAGAACATGCCGGCGCCCGCGCGGTTCCAGGGATTCGCTGATAAACAGCAACCGGCCGACCGAGACTTTCAGCGAGAGCTCTTCCCTGAATTCCCGGGCCAGGCCCACCTCGCATTGTTCCCCCCAGTCCAGGCCGCCGCCTGGGAGCAAAAAATACTCGCGGCCGGCCCGTTGGTGC
>JAUXBQ010000165.1 GCA_030619365.1 candidate division FCPU426 bacterium
AGTCACCGAGTCCCAGAAGCGGCGAATGACCTGCCGTCCATAGAGTGCGGCAACCTGCCCCTGGGCGGCTGCCTGCTCGGTCAGTTTTTTTCGGGTCAGCCCCGGGGCGCGGCTAAGCATGTCCGCGTATTCCCGGCCGAACTGTTCAACCAGTTTTGGCGTCACTTCCTGGTGAAACTGAAATCCCCAGGCATTGCCGGTCCGAAATCCCTGGTCCGGGTACTCCTCGGTACCGGCCAAACGCACGGCGCCCGAGGGCAATTCGAAACCCTGCTCATGCCATTGGAAAACCGGCAGATCCATGGGAAATCCGAGCAACAATTGATCCTGGATGCCCTCGTGGGTCAGCGTGACCCGCGAGTAGCCGATTTCCGCCGTGGGACCATTGTAAATCCTGCCACCACCGGCGACGGCCAGCAACTGCGCGCCCAGGCACACGCCCAGTACGTGGGTCTTGTTCCCCATGAGCTGCTTCAGGTACTCGATTTCCCGCGCTAAATAGGGGTACTGTTCAACATCGTTCGCGCTCATCGGCCCGCCCAAAACAATGGCGGCCAGGGTGTTTTTCGACGCGGGCACTTCGTCGCCGTTCCATAACTGGACGTATTCGAAGCGGGCGTGCCAGCGTTTCAACTCCTCTTCCCAAATGCCCAGCGGTTCACACTCGGCGTGTTGCAGAACGTAGAATTTTTTCACTCCCGGCTTCTCCTCGGCCATAATAATCATCCCCGCTACTTTCGTGCGGGGTATTGAGGTGACCCTCACCCTGAATCCCTCTCCCTGAAAAAGGGAGAGGGGGCGAGGCAACCCCGCGCTGACCCGGCATACGCCGGGCAAGAGCGCGGGGATTCATTCGTATATTGACTAACCTTCAATTATTACAATATATTCACGTTTTCTTCAACCTCGATTTGCTTATTTGTTCCGCCCGCGACCGGGATCAAGGTTTGAAATTCATGAAATGCGCCGCCAGGCGGGCTCCCAGGGATTCCACCAGGCCCCGGCCGGCTTCATTTTCCGGATTGGTGGCCGCCACAAAAGTTTTCCCCTCCGCGATTTCGCGTTTGGCCACATAGCCCATGAGATAGCGGCCATACCCCTTGCCCCGGGCGGATTCCACCATAATGGGGGAGGCCGTGACATATCCCTCGGCCTGCGGCACCACGTAGCATACGCCCAGGATTTCACGTCCGGCCGACAACTGGTAATGACGCCACAAGGCCAGGCTCTTCATCAGGGCCATTTCGTCCGGTATCCCCCCGTCTTCGGGCGGCACCGAGGAATAGATGGCGTACAGGTTCTGCGCGTCGTCGAGGGTGCTTTCCAAAATCGTCAGATTCTCGTCATTGACCCAGTGCGGCGGCTGATCCAAAATGTAGAGGGCCGAGGCCACGTCGTTGGACAACCGCAGATCAATCAGGAGCGGAAACCCGGCCGTGTCGTCGGTGCGCCCCATCACGGTTTTCGGATTCAGTTCGGCCAACAGGCTTTCCAAAATTTTTCGGGCGTATTTGGTTTGCTTTAGTTCCAGGTAAAATTCGGGAATCATGGGGCTCCGGGTGGGAATGAAGGTTTCCTTGGCCAGGATCACATAACCCAGCTTCTGCCCCATGTCCTCCACCAGGTAGGCCTGTCCCATCTGGCAGAGGGCTTCGTGAAAGTCGGGCACCACGGGAATCCCCAATCCGGCGCGGTATTGCTTGCGCCAGGCGGCCAGGTGATCCCTGGCAATGGGCTTAAGCTCCACTGCCTTCTCCCCCGCCCGCGCGTTCCACGGGAATTTGAATCTCGGTGAGGAAGGCCGCGGGATCGCCGGGAGGGCCCTCCAGATAGAATTCCCGGGGCGCGCCGGTCACGCGATAACCGTTTTCTTTTATCCAGGAAACCAGGCGGTGATACACCTCCGGGAGACCCTCGGGCGGACCGGAATGCAACTCGCAAGCCACTTGCGCCGTTCCCTGGACCACCACCGTAATTTCCCCGTCCCCGGCGCATTCCCCCGACAGCTCCACCGCGGCCGCGAAATGCGCCTGTTCCCGGTTGAACTCGGCCGGGGCTTCGTAAACGATTGACAGCCGGTCGCCCTTGATCGGCACCCTCCGGGCTGTAACAAATTCCATGATTTGGGCGTAGAGATCCGATAATTTTTGCAGAGACCCATTGTGCTCCAGGCACAACAATTTTCCGGCTTCAATCTGTTTGATTTCGGGCATGGAATCCTCCTGAGGGATGACTGCGTTGCCGGCTCGCTTGCCGCGAGACGGTTACTGGCCGAGGCTCTCCAGCATTTTCCGGGCCAATTGATACGCGTCGGTTTGATCGCTGTCTTTTAAACGGCGTACGGCTTCTTCCAGGTATTGGCGGGCCCGCGGACCATCGCCGCGCGCCTTGACCAAGCGGGCCAGGTTAATGTAGGCCGGGCCGTAATCGACATAGTATTTCAGGCACTCTTGGTAGTTCTTTTCCGCCCTGGCGTATTGCTTCAATTGGGTGTTGAGACTGCCCAGGTAAAAATGCACGGCCGGTTCCTTGGGATCCGCGGCCTTGATGGCGGCCAGCAATTTCTCCGCCTGGGGATAGGTTTCGGCGTCCACGGCTTTGAAAAACTTTTGATACAGGGGCCATTTTATAAGAAAACGGCGAAACGCCGGGGTGCTCGCGTGTTTGGGCCGCAGGGACAGAAACACGTCCATGGCTTCCAGGCCCTCGGCAAAATCGTAATGCCGGGATTTGGGGTTGAAATCGGTTCCGGGTTTGATGAGGAGCGGCAATTCCCGCGGCAGACCGAAAAAAGTGGTTTTCCAGGAAGGGATTTCCACCATCACCAGCCGCGGCTTGCTGGCGTTGGTCTGTTTCGCTTTCACGTTGGCCAACGCCGGTACAGCCCAGCTTTCCGCGAACATAACGATTAAAATGAGACAAACCCAACTGCGCATGGTTTTCATAAATCCTCCCAAGTGTCGCGTTTCTTAAATAAACAAGTAGGGGCGATCCTTGTGATCGCCCTCGCCAGGGCGGCATCCTACGCGTTTTAGGGGCGCAGAGTTCCCGTACGCTGCCATTACGGGCCCGGCTTTATAGAGCATCCTCATTCCGGGACCGAAAATTCCTGGCTTATAGTGTTTTCAACACCTGCGCGTAGGCCGTATAGTCCTCGCGCGAGAACAGCACCCAGGTGACCCGTTTCAGCAGGGTGTCCCCTGCCAGATATTTCTTCACAGCGGGCAGTGCCACGCCGGCGGCCTCAACCACCGGATATCCGTAAACGCCAGTGGAAAGGGAGGGAAAAGCCACGGTGGTCAGCGCCATCTTATCGGCCATTTTCAGGCTTTCCCGGTAGGCTGAGGCCAGCAGGCGGGAAGCCTGGTCAGCATTACCCCGCCAAACCGGGCCCACGGTGTGAATGACATAGCGGGCCGGCAACTTGCCGCCAATGGTCACCACCGCTTTACCCGTGGCCAGACTGCCGATTTCTTTAATGATGGCAGCGCATTCCCGGTAAATCGCGCGACCACCGGCGCGATGAATGGCGCCGTCCACACCGCCGCCCCCGGCCAGCGAAGAATTGGCCGCATTGACGATAGCGTCAGCGCGATGCTTGGTGATATCACCGACTTCCAGGGTGACTTGGGTCCGGCCCAGCTGTTTTTCCACCGGGTAAACCCCGGGCGCCTAGCGCTTCCCCATAGGCGGCAGCGTGGTATCCTGATCGCCAGTGGGAAACGAGGACGGGGGCGGAGACGTTATGCCGCCGGCCACCTTGATCTGCAGTACCGGCCGCCCGGGTCCGGCCAGCCAGAAATAGACCACGCTGGTCAGGACGATAATATCGCGCAGCATAAAACGCCCGCCGGCGCGCAACAATCCGCGCGTGGCAAACCAGTTGACCCCGATTAATTGAATCAGGGCAATGATCATGACCACCAGCAGGGCCCAGCGGAATTTTATCCCGGTCAGGATCATGAGACCAGCCAGGAGCTGCGCGATATACAGCACCACCATGAAAATCGGTCCCAGGCTGTCCGGAAACAGCGGCACTTGGTTCAGTGCCCGGGTCAGGAGCGTTAAATAGCCGTTCGCGTTCACAGCTTTGAGCAGCCCGTCCCAAAGCAAGTACCCGCCCAGTAGGATCCGGAAAGCCAGTTGCGCCCGCCCCGCGTATTGCGCGTACCCCTGGGTATGGCGGCGTTCCGGATTAAAGGGATCGGTTTCGTGCGTGATCAGAACCAAACAGGCGCCCAGCCACACCAGGCTCTTCAGGGCCAGCGGACGGAACGGACCGAGCACGGCATTGACCTTCGGGGTCATAAAAGAAAAGAGGAGCAAAGAGAGCAGCAGCAGCGCGCCGACCACGGCCGCGGCTTCCCGGAAGTACCAGCCAGTCAAGAGCAGCACGCCGGCCGCGAAAAGAATGAGAAACCAAAGCAACATGATCTGGCCGGACAAGGCGCCGATCAGGGGAAAGGAGGCAAAGAAGGCGTTGATCTGTTCTTTGTGCACAATGACGTCCCAGGCGGACCATAACGTGATAAAACCCAGTCCCACGCGCAAATAGTAAAGCCCCAATTGTGTTGACTTTGAATCGTTTGTCCAAGCCATGTCTGCACCTCCGGTTGAGTGTACTGCCGCGCCAGACGCTTGGGCGCGGAACCCGTGGCCAGGACGGGCGCCGGCCCGAACGCAGGGGTTCCCTAACGCCCGATCATTCGTGACTAAGTATTATAAAGTGATTCAAATTGGGAACCAAACATTATTTCATGAATATTCAGGAACCGCGGGGTCCGATGGAGCCCCACGGGCGACCAGCGGAAGTCCCACATTTCATAATCCTTCCAGTTTGGGCAAGCCCGTGGCACCCCTTCTGACCTTGCGTCGTACGCCCATTTGGCAGGCGAAATCCCGCGAAGCATCAAGACGCATTCATCCCTGGGCGACCAGCGGAAGTCCCGTGGTTCCATGATCTTTCCGGTCGGGGCAAGCTCGGGGTGTTCTGCGTAGCGGGAATAACCATTGACCCGGCGAATTGGTTTAGATAATATGAAGGAAACCGCACTTTTGGCCGAGGGGCTTACCCATGATTAGAGAAATCACCATATATAAATTAAAATCCGAGATCCGCGAGGAAGCTGTTCAGTTGTTTGAACATTGGGCCGCGTTCAAGCGCACGCGCCCCGGTTGCCGCACTGCCAACGTCAATCACATGGTCAAGGACGGCTCGGTTCCCTATCTGGACCAGCAATCCATCCTGGTCTACGCGGAATACGATGATCTGAAATGCCTGGCTGAATGCACTCACGCGCTGCAGGAGCATTTTCATCTGCACAAATTGCCCTTTCAGGAATTCATGATCGGCCCGCCCATTTACGGCATTTTCGAAGCCTGACGTATAAGCGTAGGGAACGGTCGCGACCGTTCCCTACGAGATTAAATCCGTCCAGGGCATTGTGCCCCTACCTTTAAAATTCAATCCCCCGCCGGGCAATCACGCCGCATCCACCTGTCTCTTTAAGTTCAACTATGCGGAAACATCCTTGATGATGTTTTTAATCACTTCCCGCAAAACCGGTACATCGTCGCGACAGGTCTCAAGTACGGCCTCCGCGCTGATGTCAAAATACTGATGCGCGATAACATCGCGGATGCCCTTCAAGCCCTTCCAATCAACGCGTGGATATTGTTCAAGCAATTGTCCTCGGGTCTGCTTATCCACCTGTTTAAGGCTCTCGCCGATTGCGGTCAACTGCATGCAAAGAACGTCGAGGATGTCACGGTTGGTTTCGTTCACAAAGAAATCATCGGCGGATTGGATGTTTTGCAGTTTTTTCCCGATCCGTTCGGTCGCCGATAACAGGGACTGCAATAGATCGAGAACCAGGTTTTTGTCATACATACATAGCCTCACTGTCAATCCGCGTTTTAAGCCTCGCATTCATTCTGTTCCGGTAATGGACAATA
>JAUXBQ010000230.1 GCA_030619365.1 candidate division FCPU426 bacterium
AATCTCCCATCTCCAGGAACAGGGAATCACTGTTCAATATTTAATAAGAAAAATAATTTCCAGTAGCTTGACGGAAAGTGAAATCAGCGCGAATTTCAATAGAGAGCAGGCAACCAAACTTAAAAGTGAGGCCGCGGTTAGCGGCCTGATTAAAATCGTAGAGAAGAAACGAAATAGTAATAATGTTGAGGCAGCCGAGCGGCTTGCGCAAATTGCGCAAATGAAGAAGAAGACTAGACAAGAACTGGTCAAAAAAAGGTATCAGAAATCGGTTAACAAATTACTACTGCGGAACATCATCCAGAGAAACCGTCCGACAGATGAGATCGACCGGCTGCTTAGCCGTTTATCCCAGCATGACATTTCGCAGACTACTCAGGCAAAAATCATTCAATCTCCTTTGGATGAGCAGCGGATACTGAAGTTGCTGGGCTGGGTCGAGAAGATGCCAGTTAAGCAGCGAAACGGCATTTTGCTGCGTCTGGTGCGGCAAAATGCCAATTTTATGGATATCGTGCAAGTCATCAAGGCCATACGCAGCAATCACCGCGGCCTGGAGCGCACAGCCATGGCCGAACTCCTGCGGGATACGCTTTCCGGTGAGGCCCGCAAGCGCATCATCAGGTCTTTTGAGACTTTATTGGACCAGGGCGCCGAACTTCCGAAATTGTACAAAGAAGCGGTCCAGCCGCTTCAGGATTATATGCAACTGCGGTTATATCTCAGGGACATGGATATGGAAAGCCTCTTTACTCTTATAACCCTGTTACTGGAAGGAAAAATGTCACCGAAGCAGATTGCGGAGATCAAGATACGCATCCTGGCCGTTGCTGCCTATGATAAATATCGCCTGAAAAAAATAAAAGCCCAATACGGCAATCAAGACATCTTTTCCCTTAACGTGATTGAACATACCTCTGAGGGAGAGGTCTTGTGGCAGGCCATAGGGCAATTATTTTATTCCTTTGATGAAAAAGTTCGCAGAGAGGTACGGGAATTGATAAGCCTCTGGTATGTTCCGCTACTTTCAATGTTTTACAAGCGAGAAGAGCAGGAAGGCGACATGGCCGTAGACATACTGATGCAGGTATTGAAGAGTTATGATATATATATTGAGCTCATGGACGGCGGGCATAAGCTAATTACCTTTCCCAAATTTATTAATGTGATTTTTACCTGGCTGCGTGCCAGGGTGTATGGGTTTCCCCGCAAGCTTTGGAAACTCATCAAAGACAAGGACAAAATTGAGGCTGATTATAGGAAGAATGGCCAACCATTCTCCGAATCGGAAGTTCTCGAAGAACTTTCAAGCAAAGGATATTCGCAGCCGGAGCTTGATTCCTACCTGGCCTTCGCGGCAAAATGGAGAGCGGAAAACCAAACCTGGATTATTCCTACAAACGACGATGAGATACTGGATCATTTTAAAAAAATTGGAACCATTCCCAAGAGAATGTATACTCTCGCTCGTTCGTGGTTGTTGCCTAAATACGGAGGAAACCTCCATATCTCCTTGCTGTGGATTGGCCTGTGGGCTTTGTCCGCCGGTCTGACGGGGTTCTGGTTTGGAACCTGGATATCTCCGGATGCCACGCTGCATATTGGTTCGCTTTTAGGAGCAGTCTGCGGTTTGGGGCTGGTAGTTGTGCAAATGCCCAGGCTGTACTACTTTTTCAAACTGTTTGCCAAACCGCCGCCCGGTGAGTCCTGGAGCAAGGAAGAACAGCAGGAGCTTGAAAAGCAGTTGCTGGAAATTGAAGTTGATATGCTTGCCAAAAATAGTCTGCCTGAAAATTACCAAAAAGCAACAATCAAAGCCTTGCCTTTGCCGGCCTCAAGGTGGTCGGCCCTTTTTCGCGGCCTGACTATTGGCCATGGCAGTGAAGGCGTTATTTCCCTGCATCGTAATATCATGGTCCTGCCTCGTTGGGCGCGAAGGGCTGTCCTGGTCCATGAATTTTATGAATCGCTAGGGCGCAAACACTGGCGGGCAACTGTGGCTGAATACGCAGATCTGCTGATCCAAGCTGCGGGGAAAACAGGCAAATCCTTTTCGGCCATAGCTGCTAACGGAGTGAAGCAATTAGCCGGCCTGAAATTAGCAGATGTGCGGAAGCTAACGGTAAAAACATTCCAATTGGCGCTAATTATAATATTTACTCCTTCCCTGGCACATGGCTTTACTAAAGCAGTGCTAAATTTTGATCCAGCGCTAAAATTAGCTGAAATGGGATTAACTCCTGACTTATTAGGAATAGGATTATCCGGTTTTTACCCTGTAATTATTATTGCGCTCGTCTTATCCAGCCTGCTGTTCGCGTATATTATAGTGCCGAGTCGGACTGGAGACGGGAATATGCCAGGCGAGATGGCTAGCCAGGTGGCGCGCTGTCGCCGGGATATCCGCTTACTGTTACCAACTGCAGGCTGGCAGCTCGAGCCTGCGAATGAGTGGAAATTTTACAATGCACTTATAAAGCACAAGCATACCCCGGGTGTAGTCGAACAGGCGCTCCGGCTGGAATATGCTGAACAGCCGTTGCAATTGCCCGAAACCGTACAGCCAATATTTGACACACTTAGGGAGCAAGGCTGGATCAATGCCGGGCCGGTGGAGCAGGAGATCAGAGCGCTTCCGCGCATAGACCGCACCCCTGATGCCTGTTTCAACATAATTTTGCATAAAATAAAAAACAAGTATCCTGTGGACAAGGGAAAAAAAAGAGATCAGTTTTTTTCCAGGAGTCAAATTAAAGAACTTTCAGTTAAAGGTATCCAGACTTTTGTTAACGGTTTGGACATCTGGGCTTACTTAAATCAACTTTCAGATAAAGGCTATTGCTTAAATTCCGGGGCTGTATTGTCATTTTTTGTTAACAATTACAAACTGGAAGAATTTAATAACTACGTTAGTCTTTTTCAGGAAGGGGAGCCCAAAATCAAGGGGAATGCGGCGATGGAGATTCTCAAAACCCACCGGCCTTTACGGGAAACCAGGCGATTATGTAGAAATCTTCGCAAAACAGAAAATATAAGAATGGGATCTCTGGCTTGCATCTTGAGCAGCCGGCTAACATTTAAGATGATAGAAGATCATTTTTTTAATAACCCCGATGAATTGCGCAAATCCAGGCGTATCGTAAGCAATCGGATTAATGAAATAATGGATGAACGGCAAGTAAGGGAAAGTTTGCAGATATGGAATAAGGTTAAAAAAATAGTTAATGAATTAGATGCTGAAGAACTGTTGGATAAGACTGAAGTTGTGAAAAAAATTAACCGGCTTATGCCAAAAGGTGAAGGGGAGCGAGAAAAAATAAGTTATGGCCGGAATTGGGAGGGCAGGATAGTTATAAAATTGCTGGAAGGCATGGAAAACAAAAATTCCAAACAAAGGAACCGCAAACGCCTGACTGACAAACAGATTGAGCATATAAGTCACCGGATAACTGTGGACGGACTGCAGGAGAAGCAAGAACTGTTGAGAGACTTATATCAGGATCCCGGCTATGCACAATTAGCCGCCAGTATAATTGTGGCCATCCTGAAGAGTCAAAAAAAAGCGTCTATCTTGAAACTATTGCTTGTCAAATATGCAAATGAGCCGGAATTAACAAACATACTTTCAAGCCGGCATGATCTCAATACAATAGAAAAACTTTATAAAAAAATGAATGACTATGGCATATCTTCCAAAGGCCGGCGTTTTGGATATAGTAAAAAAAATCATGTTCGCGTGCAAGAGGGCTTAAAAATAATTGGAACTGGGTTTTATAAAAACAAAACAAGCAGTCGTTTGTTTTATGAATTCGTCAGAGGCGATATTTGCCTGGAATCAATTCTGATTTTGCTGGAAAAAGGGATTATCACGCCTGAGAACATGGAGGAATTCATACAAAATAATGTAAACGAAAAAGCCCGCAGCCTGATTGCTAAAGATATCCGCTGGTTTTATGCGCAGAATAATCCCC
>JAUXBQ010000091.1 GCA_030619365.1 candidate division FCPU426 bacterium
CCGGCAAGCCCTGGAGCAATACGGGGCCTGGGAGCGCGAAATCGAAGCGTGGCAGCAGCCGGTGCTGGACAATCCTAAATACCCCGTTTGGCTTAAACGCGCGGCTTTCAACGAACTCTACTATTCGCAATTCGGAGGGATTTTTTACGAGGCGGGGTTGAAATCCGGGCATGACCAAGAGTGTTGGGGACTGCACCCGGAAGATCATAAATTCTTCGAAATGGAGTGCATGCTCTATCCTTGCGCCAACACCCTGGACGTCCGGCATTATTCGTCCGTGGTTTATGCTTATTTTTGGCCGGAAATCGAGAAAGAACTGCTTATAAATTTCGCCGACGCGATCATGCATTACGACCCCCGGGAGCACCAGACCCCGCACGATGTTGGCAGTCCCTGGGAGGACCCCTTTTTTAAATGGGACCTCGCCAACACCAACCAGCGCCATTGGAAGGATTTGCACTCGAAATTCATCCAGCAATGTTGGCGCTACTGGTATCTGCATCAGGACCGGGATTTTCTCGACTATGTGTGGCCGGCCTGCAAAGCCACTTATTACTATATGAAGAAAACGGACACCGATGGAGACGGGTTGCCCAATAACCTCGGTTCGGACAACACCTATGACTCCTGGGGCTTGTGGGGCACAAGTCTGCTTTGTGGCGGTTTGTGGATAGGCGCCCTGGAAGCCATGGAGCAATTTGCGAAAATTCTGGACGACCCCCTGGAGGTTGAGGCCCGGTCCCTGCTCTCCCGGGCGCGCAAAAACCTGGATAAGCAACTGTGGTATGCCAAAAAAGGCTATTACCGGATCGATACAAAGAGCAAGCACCCGAACGCCATCATGGCGGACGGATTAAACGGGCAGCGGTATTGCGAAGCCTACGGCTTGCCGGATATTCTGCCCCGAAAACGAATGCGGTCTCATCTGAAAAAGGTCTTTCAGCAATGTGTGGTTCCTCTCCACGATTTCAACGGGGATGGCGTGGGGGACTGCGGCGCGATCAACGGCGTCAAGGAAGACGGGAGCCTGCTGCGCCTGGGCCAATCGGACGAAATCTGGACAGGATCAAGCTATTTCCTGGCAGCCGGCATGTATCGCGCTGGTCTGCGCGCCGAGGCCTTAAAAACGGCCTTTGGGGTCTACTACCTGACGTATGAGGAAGAAAGCACTGCTTATTGGTTTAATACGCCGGAAGCCTGGCATGACAAGGGGATCCTCCCCAGGCCCACGAACCCCGAGCAATACCAGCGGCCCCGGGCGGTGTGGGAATTGCTTCTGGAAATAGATGATCCATACTTACGCGGAAAAAGCAAAAAGAAAAACTAGCCACCAAGACACGAAGACACCAAGAAAAGCATATGGATAAAGCAATTCAGTTCTAAATTCTCCTGGATTCCAAAACGCTCTGGACCCCGGTTTTCACCGGGGCGACGATTCGTGCCTTGGTGCCTTAGTGGCTATCTTTTCTTGTGTCTTTTAGCTTTGAATTATCATTGACAAACACTTGATATCTGATAAAATTTACAGGTTTTTTCACCCTGCTGTCAAAAGATCACGGGTGACGCCTTTTTGTAGTAAATAGAAGGTTTTTCTCTCTGCCGTGAGTTGCTTTTCACAGAGCGGGTTCCGGCGGCATCTTCATACTCACCGTGAAATATACTCAAAGGAGTTTCCCTTATGTCCAAGTGGTTCTTGAAATTCACCCTCATTATTGCGCTTATCCCCTTGGCCGCGGGTTTTTCCGGCTGCGGCGGCAAGCATGCGTCGGACCATCTGCTGATATGGGGGATGGGGCTCGAAGGCGACCGGCTCAAGGATATCGTGAAATTCTACCAGGAAGAAAACCCGGACGCGAAAATCGAAATCCAGTCCATTCCCTGGGGCATGGCGCATGAAAAAATGATCACCGCCTTTGCGGGCGAACGGACGCCGGACCTCTGTCAATTCGGCACCACCTGGATCCCGGAATTCGTCACCCTCGAAGCGCTCGAACCGCTGGATACCTATATCGCAAATTCCGAACTCATTGGAGAAGAAAATTACTACCCGGGTTCCTGGCAAACGGCGCAGATAGACGACGCCATCTACGGGATTCCCTGGTACGTGGATACCCGGGTTTTGTTTTACCGCAAGGACCTGCTCAGCGAGATCGGTTATGACCATGCGCCCCGGACCTGGGACGAATTGCTGAAAATAAGCCGGGAACTGACCGTGAAAGACGCGGAGGGGAATTACAGCCGGTACGGGCTGGCGCTACCCGCCGTGGACTGGATGGTGCTGTGCATGTTTTTATGGTCGAACGGGGGGAATATCCTCTCTCCCGAGGGAGAGGTGATTATTAACAGCCCGGAAAACCTGGAGAGCCTTGAGTTTTACGCCAATTTTTTCACGCAGGGGATGGCCTCCCGGTCGATTCAGGGCGGCGTTTCCCTGTACAATAATTTTAAAACCGGACTGGTTCCCATGTTTATCGGCGGTTCCTGGATGCTGGAGGATATTCACTCCCATGTTCCGGAAATAGACGGGCAGTGGATGGTCGCGGTTTTGCCCAAGAAAAAGACCAGCACCTCCTTCGTGGGCGGCAGCAATTGGTGTATTTTCGAGGATTCCCAGAAGAAGGAAGAAGCCTGGAAGTTCATCGAATTCATGAGCCGGCCGGATATTCAGATCAAGTGGTACCAATTGACCACGGATTTGCCGACCCGCAAGGAAGCCTGGGAGAACGAGTTCTTCGACGACAAACCGATGGTCAAGGTTTTTGGAGAGCAACTGCAGGACACGCAGAGCCCCCCCAAAATCCAGAAATGGGAGGAAATGGCGACCAAGATCAATCAGCAGATGGAACAAGCCGTTTTTGGCGAAGTCACCGCCGAGGAAGCGCTGGTGGTGATGGAGAAAGATATTACAGACGTGCTGGAACACAGCGCCCGCTAGATATGAAAGAACGGATAAGGAAATACTTTAACGTATATACCAACAATCCCTGGGGATACGTGTTCGTCCTGTATCCTCTGGTCGTGCTCAGCGTGTTCATGATTTTCCCCATTTTATACTCCCTGTTTCTCAGCTTCACCAACGCGGACATTCACACCCTGCGGAATTTCACCCAAGTCGAAATGATCGGCTTTGGGAACTACGTGAAGATGTTCACGAACGATCCGATTTTTTGGAAGAGCCTTATCAACACGTTTTACTTCATAGTGGTCGGCGGGCCCCTGGTGATCGCGGCCTCCCTGGGTTCCGCCCTGCTGCTGAATAAAGCCGTCATTCGCGCCAAGGGACTCTTCCGGACCATTTATTTTCTGCCGGTCATCACCACCATCGTGGCCGTGGCCGTGATCTGGCGGCTGCTCTACGAACCCCGCTTCGGATTGATCAACTGGGCCCTCTCCCTGATGAGCATTCAGGGGCCGGACTGGCTGAACAACCCGCTCACCGCCATGCCGGCCATTATCCTCATGGCCACCTGGAAAAATTTCGGCACCAACATGATCGTGCTCGTGGCCGGATTGCAGGCCATCTCGCGGGAATTGTATGAAGCCGCCGAAATAGACGGCGCCGACGCTTTCCAGCAATTTCGCTATATCACCCTTCCCAGTTTGAAGCCGGTGCTCCTGATCGTGGTCATCATGGTCACGATAGGCTATTTGCAGTATTTCGCCGAACCCTTTATCATGACCCAGGGCGGGCCCTTGAATTCCACCATTTCCCTGACCATGCACATTTACAACAACGCCTTCAAGTATTTCAATCTGGGGTACGCTTCCGCGATTGCCTATATTTTATTCGGCATGATCGCCATATTATCCTTTGTGCAGATACGCATGTTTAGGAGTGAGAATTAATGCCACAGACCCCCGAAACCCACCCGGACCCGACCCGGGACAAGTCCCATCAGATCGCCCGAACCATCGACAAGAGCACGGGCTATTTGCTCCTGATCATCGGGGCGGTGATCACCCTGATCCCGTTTTTGTGGATGGTGTTCACCTCCTTCAAGCCTGAGGGCGAAGTTTTTTTAATACCCCCCCGCCTGTTGCCCCAGGAACCGACCCTGGACGCGTACCAGAACCTCTTTGCGAAAGTCAATTTCGGCCGCACGTTTTTTAACAGCGCCATCGTGACCACCTCCCTGACGTTCATGAATGTTTTTGTCTGCTCCCTGGCCGGATACGCTTTTGCCAAGCTGAAATTCCGGGGGCGGGAAAAAATATTTTACCTGTTCATCGCCACCATGATGATTCCGGGGCAGGTGACCATGATCCCTTCCTTCATGGTTCTGAAGTCCCTGGGCCTGCTGAACAATTATTTGGGGCTGATTTTGCCGGCCAGCGCGGCCATCTTCGGGATTTTCCTGGTCAAACAGTTCATGCATGGCATTCCGGACGACCTGATCGACGCCGCCCGCATCGACGGCTGCAACGAATTCAGGATATACTGGAGCGTGGTGCTGCCCCTCTTAAAACCGGTATTGGCCACGATAGCCATTTTCACCTTCATGGGCGCCTGGAATGATTTTTTATGGCCCCTGATCGTCATGACCAGCGACAAAATGTACACCCTGCCCGTGGCCCTGTCCATGCTCAACGGACAGCATAGCACGGAGTGGGCGCTGCTGATGGCGGGCGCGGTTATCGTTACCATTCCGGTCCTGGGCGTATTTTTAGTCCTGCAAAAATACTTCATTCAAGGGATTGCCAGCACTGGCGTAAAGGGCTGATCCGACGCCGGACCATTAGCCTTTCGCCCGCCCACTAAGACACCAAGGATTAAAATGTTAAAATTCGAAATTCGAATATCGAAGTACGAAACAAAATGATAATAACAAAAAAGCAAAAATTCGAAACATGGTTTCAGTCATTGGAAAACCTGAATTTCGGTCATTGTTTCAATTTATTTTTTTGGTCATTTTGTTTTTGTTTCGAATTTCGGAATTCGATATTCGGATTTAAACCTTGTTGACCAATGAACAAGAATGATTCGGGAGTATTCACCATGAAAAAAAACCAACGTTTTAAACCGGTCTGGCTGCTGCTCGCGGGCTTGGGGCTGCTGATGATGAACGTGCAGTGCTCCATTAGCCGGGAGGCGGATTATTTTCCCATTCCCGAAAGGATTTCCAAAAAAGACGTCCAGTATTTGAAATGGCTGGCCCGGGATACCTGGGCCTGCATTGACTACATGGTGGATAAAAACACCCAGCTCCCCAATGACAATATCCAGTTCCAAAACAAGGAGTGGACCTCGGTCACGAACATCGGGTTGTACGTGGCCAGCCTGGCGGCCGCCGTGGACATGCGGCTGATTTCGCGCAAGGAAGCCCTCCGGCGTTTGGATATCCTGCTGGCCAATCTGGACGTGTTTGTCAAATGGAACGGTTTTACCCAAACCTGGAATAGCGTGAAAAACGGGGCTCCGGCCAGCCACGACCCCTGGATATCCATTTTGGATTCCGGAAATTACTATGCCGGGCTCATGGTGGGGCGCGCCTATTTCCACGAATTGCGCGAGGCCTTTTCCGCCCAGATCGACATCGCCGATTGGGCCACCTACTACAATGCGGAGACGCAAAAAATAAAATTTGGGTACAACACCAAAACCGAAGAAATGGGCGGTGATTTGGATGACCTGGGCGGTGATCCCCGCCTGGCCTATTTTGTCGCCATTGCCTTGGGCCAGGTCCCGCCGGAAAGCTGGACGCGCCTGAATCGGAATATGGAGGAGCGTCACGGCCAGCAATACCTGAGACCCGGTTGGCAGGGCGGCGGACTTTTCATGCAGTACATTTCCGGCACCCTGCTGGACGAGCGGAGCGCGTTTCTTGGCATGTCCGCGGCTAATTTTACCTTTGCCCAGATTCTGCACGCCCGCCAGGAGGAACTGCCGGTTTGGGGCTGGTCGGCTTGCGAGGCGCCGGCGGGGAATTATTTGGGAGTGCGCCTGCTCCGGGATGAAATAGTGACCCCGCACGCCAGTGCTTTGGCGATTAGTCATTATCCCACCCTGGTTATAGAGAACCTGCGCAAGCTGGAGGACATGGGCGCGCGGTTGTCTTATAACGTGGGAGGCAGCCGGGCGCACTTCGGGTTCCGGGATTCCATTGATGTCACCACCAAGGCCGTCTCGGACAATTACCTGATGCTGGACCAATGCCTGCTGTTTTTATCCCTGGCCAATTTTTTGGATGACGGCATTATCTGGAAAACCCTGAAACAAGACGCGGCGGCTCAGCACGGTTACGAGGTTATCGCGGATTTGCAGCCACAGGACTACTCGGTTGAGTCGGCCCAAGCACCGGGCCAAAACATCAGTGTTTTTGACCTGCGTGACACGGATAAAACGCACACCCGGGACAAATGGGGATCCCTGGCCGGGGAAAACGTCTTTGTGCACAGCTACCGCGCCAAGAAAATAAAATCCGCCGAAGCGGTGGCCGCGGCCGCGCCGGTAACCTTGGACGGCAGGCTCACGGAATGGGGAAAGGCCCGTCCCATCATCCTGACCATAAAAGAGGACAGCGAGCATTTCCGGATGAAAAAAACCATTCAGCGGGGGGCCAAGATCTCTTTTATGTGGGATGACACCTATCTGTATTTTGCCGCCGAGGTTCAGGACGAAGAGTTTATCTTTACCCGGCGGGAAGCTGAAATATGGCAGGATGATGTAATTGAATTGTTCGTTTCGCCGGATCCCAGTGCCTTTGTCTGGGGCAACCGGCGGGATTTTCAAATCGGCCTGACAGCCGGAGGGCCGGACGGCAAGCCCCAGGCCTGGGCCTGGTTTCAGGACGGAAATCCGGGGAAAAATGTGAAAGTAGCCAGCCGCATGGGCGACGACCTGTTGGACGGGAAACCCGGCTATATACTGGAAGCCAAAATACGCTGGTCTTTTTTAGGTGTGAAGCCCCGGGCCGGCGAGAGTATCGGCGTGTCTCCCGCGGTACATTTCGTGGATGAATCCCGCCAGAACGAATTGAAATTGAATTGGTGCTTTCTGCCTGACGGCAAATCCCTGGGAAAACTGACGCTGATCGAATAAACCGGGTAAAAAAAGATTACCACGAAGGACACGAAGGAAAGCATATGGATAAAACAATTCAGTCCCAAATTCTCCTGGATCCCCGATTCAAGCATTCGAGGATGACAACATATTAAAAAAATGTCATTCCCGCATGGTTTTAGCGGGAATCTAGGACATCCAGGACCAAGATATATTTTGGATTCCAAAACGCCCTGGACCCCGGTTTTCACCGGGGTGACGATTGGTGTCTAAGTGGCAAATGATCTTTCGCGCTGTTGGTATTCAATTATTTCTCTGTGTCCTCTGTGGTTAATTTTATCAATTCGACCTGCGTAGAGGTGACTGCATGAAAAAAGCTTCCCGCCTGACTGTCCTATTTCTGCTCAGCCTGATCCTGGGCGCCTCCCAGGCGGGACTAACCGCCGGCCGGGAAGGAAAGGCCGCCCCGGCCGCCCCAGCCTTGATTCAGGAAGATTTAACCTACCTGCGCCAATTGGCCCTCGATACCTGGAATTGCATGGATTATTTCCGGGCCCCGGCCACGGGCTTTGCCTATGATTCCAATTTAAGACCGGAAAAAACCAATACCACCAATGTGGCCCTCTATCTAATCAGCCTGGTAGCCGCGAAAAAAATGGGTCTTATCGCCCCGGCCGAAGCCCGGGCGCGCGTTGTAAAAATACTCACCTCTTTGCGGAAAATCGACCACTGGAACGGGTTTCTCAACAATCGCCTGGATGTTTCCGGGAAAACCGAGCTCTATGGAGGCCCCAACGCGGTCTCGGATTTCAACAAACTGGCCGCGGCCTTTCTCATTCTGCGCCAGGCTTACCCGGATATTCCGGCCTCGGACGAGCTCTGGCGGCGGATCAAATGGTCCATGCTCTGGGATCACCGGAAGAACCATATTTATATGGGATATGACGCGCTCTCGGGCAAGGGCTTTAACTGGGGAAACGGCTGGCTGGCTTCGGACGGGCGGCAGGCCGTCTTTTTGGGCGTGGCTTCCGGCGGCATGCCGGTCAAGGCCTTTGCCAGGATGGAGCGCAGGCAGACGCGGCAATACGGTTATGAATTCTATCAGCCGGCCTGGAATTTCGCCGGCCTGTTCATGCATGCCATGGGCGGGCTGCTGCTGGATGAGCGCACCATGGACATGGGTCTGTCCACGGCCAATTTTGCCGCGGCCCAGATCGAATTCGCCCGGGAACACAACTACCCGGTTTGGGGCTGGTCAGCCTGCATCATCCCCGGCGGCGGCGGCTACACCATTGACGGGCACCTGGCGCAGTCCGTGATCACCCCGCACGCTTCGGCCCTGGTCATCAGCTATTACCCGCGCCAGGTAGTCGCCAATCTGCGCAAGCTGGAGGCCCTGGGCTGCCGCCGGCCGTTTAAGGAAAACGGCCGGACGTATGACTTTGGCTTCTGGGACTCCATTAACGTCACCACCGGCGAAATCGCGGACCGGTATTTTACGGGCCTGGACCAGGCCATGCTCTTCATCGCCCTGGCGAACTTTCTGGAAGACGGGTATATCTGGGACCTGTTTGCCAAAGATCCCATTGTCCGGCAAGGCCTTAGCCTCTTGAAAAAATACTACCAGCCTCACCCGGAACGTCTGCGGCTCTACGCCCAGCGGGACGCCCAGCCCCTTGTTCTCCGGAAGGCCGGCGCCTTGACCCGGTCGCCCCTGCTGATAGATGACGGGGAAGCGAGCAGCCGCAACAATTTGGGAGAGAGCCGCCTGGTTGAGGTCCAATCCGCGCCGCGCAACCGCTGCCGCCTTACGCTGGCTTCAGAAAAAAAGCGGGGCAAGGTCCTGAAACTCGCTTTTAATCTCACCGAACATCCCCAGGCCCAGGCTGTGCTAAGGGAGCCGCTGGGGTCGCTGGACGCTACGGGTTATAATGCCGTGGCTTTTGACTGCCGCAGCCGGACGCCCTCGAGAATTCCGCTGAATTTCAGGATCAGGATCACAGACGATATGGCCAGCAAGAATACCGGGTTTATTGACGATATTGGCCCGGAATGGGAAAGTGTGATTTTTCCCTTTGAGTTGTTCCGGGGCATGGTAGCCGGTACCCAACGGTTTAAAAGCCTGGAATTCCAATTTACGCTGAAACCCGAGTTCATGTCAGCCCGGAGTATGAACACGCCCCAAGGAACCTTGTATCTGGATAATATACGCTTGCTGCACTTGGGGCCCGCGGAACTGAAAAAGCGGGTGCTGCAAATCAGGCGGAAAAAAGAACTGTTCATCGGGCAGGACGGCGGGGTGGCGGGCTGGGCCCGGTTAAGCGGGTGGCAGAGTTTTTCGGACGCCAGCGCCGGCTTCACCCTTACCACGGTCATGCGCCCCCAAAAAAGCATGAAAGCGAAATATGATTTGGGAGAGACCGGCAAGTGGGTAGGCTGGGATAAACCGATTAAGGAAGATTTGTCCGGCAATTTCACGCTCTCCTTCGAATACAAAGCCGCGGGCAGCGACAATGTCCTGGAAATAAAGCTCTTCTCGCTGTCCGGCTCGGTATTCGGCAAGAGAATCAATTTTAAAGCGCG
>JAUXBQ010000185.1 GCA_030619365.1 candidate division FCPU426 bacterium
GCCCAGCGCGAAAAACATCCTCAAACCGCGCACGATGAACCCTCCGGCTTACGTTGTGCAGTAATGGCGACAGCAATCCGTGACTGACCGGCTGCAAGCCTCGGAGCCTGTCGGACTTATCATGCAATGGTTCTATAATAACATGAGTCCCTTCCTTTGGAAAAGAGAGTTGCAAGGGAACGCTTACTTTATCACAATGCGATTTTAGTACTCTGATAGGTTACGGGGATTTCACAACTACGGCATCTAGGCTGAACTATAACCAAGGCCTCAAGCCGCATTCTCAGTCACTCACTCGTCTTTGGCAAATTACCTTTTGCCATATGCGATAACCGACAAGGCAGGCGGGCTGTTTTTACCAAGTCTTACGCCCTGGTTGCCGAGTTTATTGCCTGATTCGTAATGCCGGAATAACAGTAGCGGAGTTTAAAAAGCTACTTTAAAGCCGGCGGACAATAATTTAAATTAAACCTGGCAGAAACCGAATTTAACTTTTTATCGAGACTCCATATAGGATTTTTACTTAACAGAGCGGAAGCTAAAAGATGCATGTCTATAAAACCAAGGCCTAACCCCATTAAATGATTTATTTCAATAAATTTCAGCACATCATCATTTTCCGCTACCTCGGCCAGGGGGAGTGATTGCAGCAAGGAAATGATTTCATCCCGGTTTTTTATAGTACCGCATGCCAGCTCGCCGATAATCAATGGATGGCAAAGCGCCTCGCCATGGTAAAGGGTTTTTTTAAGGGGATGGTTGCCGGAACGGAGGTGAGCTACCCAGATGGAAGTGTCAATTAGCAGCATGTTTTTTTAATGTCTTAACCTTCGGCGGGGGATTATTTGCAGATTTTTCTCCGTGCCACCCAGTTGCGCCAGCCGTTTACTGCTCTCTCTGGCAATCAGCGCTTCCAAACCAAGTTTTACCAGGTGGGTTTTTTCCTTTATACCGGTTAATACTATGGCTTGCTGAATCAAGCCGTCCTCGATATTTAATGTGGTTCGCATAGTCGTTATCCTCCCGTATGCTATTTTATATGTATTAATATGCACTATTTGTACATATTTGTCAACCGGGCAATGAGTGAGCTGCTCCGAATCCAAGAAATCATGACGAAGTTAGCTTAGCGAGCGGATTGATATCCTGAAATTAAGACTTGTCCAGAAAAACCAAAAGATGTGTTGATATAAATTTGCCGGCAAGGAGCCAGACGGCTGTTGGAGCAGGCCTTGGAAACCATGGAAAGAACTATTGATGGATTTTCAACTTAAACAGGATCCTGTATTGTCAGCAGGTGACGGTGCCCTCTTAAATAATCTGAATAAGTACTGTTAACCATTCCGGCATGATTCGTAGGGACGATCCTCGTGATCGTCCTCGCCGGGGCGGAATTTAACGTGTTTTAGGGACGTGGAGGACCCCGTACGCTGTCATTGCGAACTCGCAGGGTGAAGCAATCTCCTATAAGAATTCACACTTTTAATCCGGGAGATTGCGACCTCAGGGAGTCCCATACGATCCCCCAACCGGTCGGGGCTTCGTCGCTGAAAAACTCTCCTCGCAATGACAAATTGAAAAGACCGGCTTCACATAACATCGTCATTCCGGCCTGCCGGAGTGTAATATTCAAGCTATTTGTGAAACATAACACTAGGGAACCGAAAAGAAGAAAGACACACCCGCTTATTTCTTTTTCAGATGCCGGTATTTTCTACGGTGCTTTTTACGCTTGTGTGTCTTGATTTTTTTTAGATGCCGCTTCTTACCACAACCCACAATCGGGCCTCCTTCCCTATTTTATTATAGAATATTCAGCCCATTTTTTCATATTAATCTCACACGACGCCTGTCAGCAGGTGGCGCCCTGGTTTGAGGCTCCCGGCATTGTACCAAAAAAGTTTATAAACACAAGGGAAAATTTCATTTAGGCGAAATGTCCTTGATCAGACCAGCGTGGAAAACAGGTTCTTCAGGTTCTGATCAAAGGGCGCCCGGATAATGCCCAATTCCGTGATCAGGGCGCTGACGTATTTATGCGGCGTCACGTCAAAGGCCGGATAGTAGGCTTTCACGCCCGGCACGGAAATGGGTTTTCCGTGGCAGGAGATCACATCGTCGGGTTTGCGTTCTTCAATGGGGATCAGATCCCCGGAAAACAAATTGCGGTCAAAGGTCGAAACCGGGGCCGCGATATAAAAAGAGAGACTGTGATGATACGCCAGCATGGCCAGCCCGTACGTCCCGATCTCCGCAGCCACGTCCCCGTTCATGCTGATGCGGTCCGCGCCGGCCAGCGCCACGTCGATCATGCCTTTTTTCATCATGTGAGCGGCCATGTTGTCCGCGATGAGCTGGAATGGCACCTTGGCCTGCTTCAGCTCCAGGGCGACCTGGCGCGACCCGTGCAGACCCGGCCGCGTTTCGCACACGACGACCTGCAAATCCTGGCGGGAATTGGCCGCCTCGATGATAATGCCCAGCGCCGTTCCCCGGCCGGCCGAGGACAGCGCGCCGGTGTTTCCACAGGTTAGAATGGTATCCCCGTCCCGGATCAGGTCCACGCCCAGCCCGGCGATAGTCTGGGTCACCTGGCCGTCTTCCTTCAATATCGCCGTGGCCTCGCGCAGGAGAATGTCCCGCAAAGTGTCCAGTTTGTGGTCGCGGTTGTTTCGGGCGCAGCGCTTCATCCGCTCCAGGGCCCAGACCATGTTCATGGAGGTCGGCTGGCTTTTAATCAACAGAGCGCAGATTTTATCGATCTGCTGGATCAGTTTATCGTAGGTCTTGGCCAGGGGCGGCTGCTTGATACCCAGGTAAACCCCAAACGCGGCCAACACCCCGAGCGCGGAGGCGCCGCCCACCTTGCGGGTTTTGATGGCGTCGACGATGTGCAGCGGGGTCCGGATTTGCAGTTTCGTGATTTTTCCAGGCAGCTTGGTCTGGTCCACCACGGTTAATATTTGTTGCTTCCATTCCACGGCTTTGAGCATTCGTTTTTCCTCCTCCGCGATCAGAGTTGGCGGATAATTTCCTTTACGAGTTTGGTTAGTTTTGGCTCCGCGGACATCGCGGCGCCTATAATTTCCTGGATGTTCGCCGGTCCGAGCTGATCCGGCACGCAGCGATCGGTCACCACGGCGATACCCAGGACCCGCAGGCCCGCGGCCCGGGCCACGATAACTTCCGGCACCGTGGACATGCCCACGCAATCCGCGCCGATAATCTGCAAATAACGGTATTCCGCCACGGTTTCGAGATTGGGGCCGGGCAACGCGGCGTAAACCGCGGAATGTAGTTTGACCTTCTGGTCCCGGGCTACGCGCTGGGCCAAAGCTTGCAGGCCGGCGTCGTAGGCGTTAAAGAGATCCGGGTACCGGGGTCCCAGCCGGTCGTCATGGGGCCCGATCAGCGGGGTATCGCCCATTAAATTGATATGGTCGCTGAGCAGGGCCAGGTCTCCGGGAAAAAAATTCCGGTTAATTCCGCCGCAGGCTGAAAAAACCATAAGGGTCTTGACGCCCAGGGCGCGCATTACGCGAACCGGAAACGTGATTTGCTTCAAGTCATACCCCTCGTAGCGGTGAAACCGCCCCTGCATGGCCACCACGCGCTTGCCCTTGAGCGTGCCCAGAAGCAACTGGCCGGCGTGGGTTTCCACGGTGGAGAGTGGAAAATGAGGGATGTCCCGGTAGGGAATCTTTTTCGCCCCCTGGATATCCTTGGCCAGCGCGCCCAAACCGGCCCCAAGAATAACACCCACTTGCGGTTTAACGGCCACGCGAGTCCGAATGGCGCTCACGGCTTCCTTGATCTGCCCGTATAAATCAGTCATGCCCTCCCCCTTGGCGTCTGAGCGTTGCTCAGACGCCGGAGCATTTGAAATTAGAGAGTGGAGATTAGACAAAAAATTTCAAATGCGGTCTACTTTCTACTATCTAGTTCTTGTTGCGGAAAGCATAATTTCACTATTCCCCTCCCCAGAATGTGGTGGGAGGGGATTAAGGGGAGGGGGTTTCAGCCTTTGATTTTAAAGCTTAATCCCTCACCTTCATCCTCTCCCAAGAGAGGCTGTGTCACAACGGCGTTTTTAGCACTTGTTCGTCACCCCGGTGAAAACCGGGGTCCAGAAAAGCCTTTAAAATCAATGAGACTGGATACCGGCTTTCGCCGGTATGACGATCAAAAACAGTGAAATTTGCGTTATGACACAGTCTCGCTAGGGAGAGGGGTAGGGGTGAGGGTATCCTGAATACCCCGCCCGTCAGGGCGGGGAAATTTATTAAAAAAACAAATATAATGACATTATGAAGAATTTGTGATATTCTTATTGTCAGGTTGTTTGTTAGTTAACTAATTAGTTATTTGTGCTATTTTTAGCTAAGCGAGGTGATGACAATGGCTGATTGCACCATGTTAGGCTCTTGCCCGTTTTATAACGACAATTTAGTCAATATGCCCGCAATCGCCGGATCCTTGAAAAATCGCTTTTGCCGGGATGAATTCGAGAGTTGCGCGCGCTACCGTGTCTCCACCGCCCTGGGCAAAGAAATGGTCCCCGGAAATTTGTTCCCACACGAGAAAAGCACGGCGGATATGCTGCTTCAGAATCACAAACAATAACTGCCGTTTATCCCAGCGGACTTGCTTTTCCGTTTGATTTTTAGCTTGTTCTGACAGATACTAATGTTGTTTAATAAACCATCAATCGGAAAGGGTGATCAATATGCAGCCCCAGCGTCGGCGTCAATACCTCATTAACAAGCGTTTCCAGTACAAGGTAATCCTTTATCTTTCCCTGATGGTGGCGGTCATTGCCGTGGCAGGACATTTTATGGCCTTTAGCTATGCCAAACTTGTCCTAGCCGCGCAAACCACCCCGACTGCGGCATTGCCTGCTTCCGCAGGCGCTTCCGATATTCTGTGGCTGCCGATCCTGATCACAGTGCTCTTGGGCATTATCTTTGTGCTGATCTTCGGCATGTTGTACTCCCACCGGATCGCCGGCCCGTTGTTCAATCTTAAGCGCGTGATGGAGCGGGTTGGCCAGGGCGACCTCACCACGGTCATGCACATTCGCTCCAGCGACGAATTTCATGATGTGGAAGCGTCCTTTAATACCATGGTGAGCGGATTACATCAGAGAATGGAAAAAGTGCGTGCTGGGTTGGCGGATTTGCCTCCCCAGGAAAAACGCCGGATGGAGCACTTGCTCGTTGATCATTTTTCCGTGGGATCCCAAAGCAGCGCCCCGACCGCTTCTTTCGA
>JAUXBQ010000322.1 GCA_030619365.1 candidate division FCPU426 bacterium
CCGATGCTCGCGGTCTTCAGCACCCCCCCCAGGGAAGCCCACCCCGCAGCCGTGCCCAGCAGGAACCAAACCAGCCATCTTGACCAATGCCGCCCATTCACGGTAATCACCCGGCCTCCTGCTGTAGCGTACGCAAATCGTGCAATTTTTACAGAAATCGAGGGCCTTGGCAAGGGGAAATCAAAACCAGTGCTTGATTTATCATTTTATTTGTTTTATAACCGAACATCAGATTGCCAAGGAAAGAAAACCAAGAAATGATTTTTCGGCCAGCCGCTAGAACCGGCAGGGAAGCCTGGGGTCTAAATGTCAGATAATCACAGCCAAATCGTGGAATTCATTCAGCTGGCCCGCAAGGGTGACCGGGATGCATTTGAAGGTCTGGTGAAAGTGCATACCAGCTATGTTTATAATCTTGCCTATAGCCTGACCGCGGGCAACCGGGCGGAGTCGGACGACCTGACGCAAATGACGTTTATCCGGGCCTTTCAGGCCATTGCCCGTTTCGAGGGACGTTCTGAATTTAAAACCTGGCTGCACCGGATCACCGTGAATCTCTGGAAAAACCTGGTGCGCAGCCAGAAACGGCATAAATACTATCAGCATCACTCTATAAACGAAACGCCGCAGGAGGATTCCGGCAGCCGGCCCCTGGAACTGGTTGAGAACCGCTTGGACCCGGCCGAGCGATACGAGCAGAATGAAACCTCCCGGCTGATCCGGGAAGCCATCAATCAACTGCCCGCGGACGAACGGGAAATCATGGTGTTTCGCGATTTGGAAGGATACGCCTATGAAGAAATCTCGCGCATCTGCAAGATTCCTCTGGGCACGGTCAAGTCCAGACTGGCGAGAGCGCGCCGCCTGCTGCGGAACGCCCTCGAACCCGTACTGAGGAGATAGTGATGGATTGTCGGGAATGCAACGAATTGCTGCCGCTCTACATTGACACCTCGCTGTCGGCGGAAGAGATGCGGGCCATCAAGCAGCACTTGGACGCGTGCCGCCCCTGCCACGAGGAATTCGTAAAACTCTCCGACACCCTGGAGCTGGTGTGCAAGCTGGAAAAAGTGGACCCTCCGGCTGATTTTCACGCCCGTTTCATGTCCCGCTTCAACGAGGAATGCAAACCCAAGAAAACCTGGAACTGGTGGGGAACTCTCTCCCTGAGCTCTGTGGCCGCGGCGGCCATGGTCCTTTTAGTCGTGGTGCTTTACCATCCTTTGAACGACCTGGAAGTCCCGGCGCCCCGGCTTTCCAGCCAGGCACCGGCCGAAATGGCGGCCCAGCCGCCTGTCGCGGAGAAAAAGCAGTCCCAAAAAGCCGAAGCGCCGCGCAGCGCCGAATCCGAACCCTCCCGCGAAGATGCCGCGGAGGATGAAGTACGCGCCTTGGCCAAGGCACCTGCCGTGCCCGCGTCCCGGGCTGCTGTGGCCCGCCCCCGCCGGCGCGCCAAATCGATGGTTACTTCGGTTTCGCTCTCGGATTCCGCCGCCGGCGCGAGCGCTTCCCGCGCCGCCGCGCCCCAGACCGGGCGCACGACTACGCGGATATACCGCCAGGCCGGCGAATGGAGCGGCAGCAAGAGCAACGTCCGCGCACCCCGCAACCAGGTCGTGCGCAGCGAAGCGGCGCTGAAAGCGTTGTGGCAATCAGCGGAAATCAAGTCCGCGCCCAGGCCCCAGGTGGACTGGCGCCGGCAGATGGTGGGCGCCATTTTTCTGGGCGACCAGCCGGGCCAGGGACACGAAATCCTTTTGCACGAAATTCAACGCACTGCGGAGGGGCCGACGGTGAAATACCACGTGAAGTCCCCCTCAACCATAACCGGATCGTCCTCCCGGCCGTTCCTGATATTTATCCTGCCGTACTCGCGGCAGCCCGTGAAGTTTCAGTCTGAATAATACAAGTTTAAAGGAGCCCCGCCGTGGCTAACCCGGAAATCACCAAGCTCGTTTCCCGAATCGAAAATATGCGGGGGTATCTTTGACATCGCGGGTAAGCAAGAGGCCATTGCCCGCCTGGAAACCGAACTCTCCCGGCCGGACGTCTGGAACCAGCCCCAACAAGCCAAAAACCTGAACACCGAACTGTCCCGCTTC
>JAUXBQ010000075.1 GCA_030619365.1 candidate division FCPU426 bacterium
GATTCTACTATTGAGTGTGTCCGGGTATAGCCCGTTGATTAAAGGGACCAAAAGGCGCCGCAAAAACATTAACTGGAAAAAGCCGATGCCAAGAAGGAGAATGCCTGTAGACGACGAAGTTCTGAATTTGGTAGAAGGAAATATCGAGGCGGGCCAAAAGAATCCGAAAATATTATTTGCGAAGTGTAATTCCCAATTACGGACATTAATGAAATCATATCATGAAACCTCCCAAGGACACCAGATAGGCGCTGCAGCCAAAAGACTTGCGCATGAATTATCACGGCTAAAAGATGATGAGGAATTTAAAAATAAAATGTGGTCTGAAAAGCAGGCGGGAAAATGCAAGCATTTTAAAAAAACATGCATCGTAAACCATCGGGAATTAGAAATGCAAATCCGGGAATATCCTGATGGAACAGTAGTAAGATACCGACCGGCGGAAAATAGTTATAGCATTGAAATAAGAAAGAAAATCTCCTTCCCGTTTAGTCTTGGTAGTATTAAAAGCTACACAACATTGACTGTTATTGCCTGCAAAGTTAATTCCGCGGGTAATCTGATTCCCAAAAGCCCGCGGGACGTGGCAAACCCCTACGAATTAGATGATTACAAATCCGCGCTTTATCAGAAATTGATGATGGACGAGGGGCATTATTATTTGGCGGTAGCTCGAAAACCCGGCCAGGATATTCAGGAAATCAAAAGGGAAAGACGTAAAGTGGGGGAGGCGGGAACCCGGGATGAGATTGGCCACGGCCAGCCCCTGAACCTGCTGGGCGCGGTGCTGGCATTTTTCGTGGGCCTGGGCGTGCTCGGCATCGGGTTCCTGCATCCCCTGGTCATGTTGCTGACAATTCCATATTTCCTGATGAACCTGTCCAAGCTCATGGTGACCTACCGGCTGTGGCGGGAACTGCCGCCCGGGCAGCGGACCTGGCTCAAATTCGTGGCCGCGTATGATCCGCAAAACGGCCGGGTGATGGACTCCTTCGGAAATGTGATGCAGGAAATGCCCTGGGTGGTGAAGGCTCATGATCTGTATGCCCACCGCTGGGTCCAGGGCTTGCTCAAGCTGGTGGGCATTGATATCAGGAAGTTCCGGCCCAACACCCCGGCGCACCTGTTCTTTAATATTATTATCAGCGAAGTGCTGGCCCACTCCCTGGACCTGCTGGCCGCGCTCTGGGTGATGCTCGCGCACCTGGCCGAACGTACCCGTGCCGCGGTCCGGCTGAATATTCCGGTGATCGGCGCCCTTCCGGAGACTACGCCGGACGGTGTTCTCAATGAGGTCCTGCGGTCGTTTGCCGGCGCACTGGAAAAGGCCCGGGGCAAAGAGAAAATCTTTTCCACGCTGCGGACCACCATTCTCCAGCACCTAGGCATCCAGGCCGTGAACGTCTACGACCTCCGAACCCAGCCGCAAATGAAATACCGCAGCCTGGCGCGGGAGGGCATGCGCCATCCTTCGAGCGCCCATGACCGGTTCAAACCCTTGGGCATGGGAAACGAGAAAGCATTTGTGCTGGAAAGCCATGTGGAGGAGCAGGTAGCCGGCGTCTTCGAGAAAACCGGCGATATTCTGCACATTGAGCAAAGGAACCGCGCTCCGTTCGTGAACCAGAAAGAATTGCTGCGCGACATCGTTGTGTATAGCCGCGCGCCCCGCTGGCTGCGGGCCTGGGGACAGTATCTGGCCCAAAGTTCCTGGCTTCCACGGCCGGCCGCGAGGTTCCTGGTGTGGATCATCGGCCGGCTGCGTCCCGCCGCCCTGACGCGGGTAAATGAAGCCTTGTGGATCGTGGTGCGGGGTTCTCAGGGAGAGCCGGCCGGCCTATTCCTGCTTAATAATTGGGGAAGCGACCAGCCGCTTTTCGCTACCGAAAACAAATCCTTCCAACTGGCCGTGCTGGCCGTGCTCGGCCAGCAGACCCTGGCCGCCTGGCAACACGACGAAAAGACGCGGCAGCTCCGGACTGGTCTGCACTATGTGCAAACCGAGGTAAATCAGATGAACGCCACCTATGAAGGCCGCCTGGTTTCCGATGAAATGCGTGAGGCTATTCACAGCTTGCGCTCCGGGCTGGTGCCTCTGGGCTTTCTGCCGCGACTGATCAAGTCTATAACCTCGACCGAGGCGGCGGACAAGCTGCGGAATGTCTATAAATCCCTGCTGGCCATCACCGGCTCCATGAACGAACTTCTGGAAGCCGTGCGCATCGCTGACAGCACCGTTAGCGCCAGCCACCAGGACCTCCAGGCCGAGTCCTTGCGGCAGCGCGTCGCGGACCTGCAGCCGGACACTACGGCTCCGGCTGTTTCTTTGGACCAGATGCTGCTGGCGTTCTCGCAAAGTCTCTTGGCTTCCAAAACCGAGGACCAGGTATTTTCAGCCGCTCGCACTGCGCTTGGGCAAGCCATTGGTCGGGACGGCATTGCGGAATTAATCCAGCAGATGACGCAGACGCGGCTGCGGCAACTTACCACGGCGCAGTTCCTGCGGCAGGAACAGGAACAGCTGTCACAGGCTCTGGGCCGCCTGCGCGGGATCGGCAACCTGCTGGAACAGACGCGGCAGATCCGCTTTAACCTGCTCGCCGTGCGCCGGATCATAGACACAGTGCAACAGGAACAGATCTCCGCACTGGAAGCGGGACGCATCCCGGCCGCGGACTGGACCAAGGCGCTGGAATACGTGGATATCCTTCTGTCTCTCATCCACCGCGTCAGTGTTTTCGAGTGGACCTTGAAAAGTGTGCTGCGCAACCAGATGCCCGAGGTCAGGCCCTTGGACATGGCCAAGAGTGTGAACCGGGCCGTGGCCAGCGCCCGACCCCTGTTGCCGAACCTGAACCTGAACCTGCAGATCAATGCCGAGGGGCCGCTGGTGGCCCGCGTAAGCCCCTATAAATTGGAATATACGCTGGTGCACGAAGGCTTGTACAACGCACTCAAGTACGGAGCCTCGCAGGTCAAGGTAAGCGTGGACCGCGAAGGCGAGGAGGTGGTCATCCGCCTGAGGGACAACGGACAGGGTTTGACGCCCGAACGTCTGCGCGAAATCCAAGCGGCCGTTACGCAGGGCCAGGCGCTGGCGCCGGACACCAGTGTGCCGGCCGGCATGTCCCGCGGCATCGGCCTGCCGGAGATGGCGCGTACCCTCCACCTCGTGGGCGGCAGCCTGGAGGTGTCCAGCGCGGGGGCCGGCCAGGGCACTACCGTGGCTTTCCGCCTGCCGCTAGCGCCCGAGGAAAAGGCGGCCGAGCCCCAAGCCTTCGAAGCTATTCAGGAGGCTTTAAATTCCGCCACGCCCGGGCCGCGCCTGCTGCAGTTGATCAGCAAACAACGCATCTTCGAAGTCATCCCTGAAATCGAGGGTCTGGAAACCATTCGCGGCGGCGTGGCTTGGGAGAATCGCGATATGCTGGAATTCACCCGCAGCCTGCTGGAGACCTTGGACCACCTCAAGCGCCTGGCCGCCCAGCCGGGCACTGGGCCAGGCAGTCTCAATGCTTCCTGGCAGGCCCTGCGGCAATCAGCCCGGCCGCAAGAGGAGCTCAAAAATGAGCAAGTGCAGTCCTGGGTGAACCTCTATCGCCATGTGGCCGCGGACCCGCAGCGGGAAAAGCTGTTATGGCTCGTGGGCCTGGTGCTCATGAGCGGGAAAGCCGAAGCCGAACTGCCCGAAGAACGTTACCTGCTTACCGCAATTACAGCCCAGAACATCGTCGCCCAGTACAATCGCATCACCGGGGAAGCGCTGGACGAGAGGCTGGCCCAGAAAATCGTCCGGTATTACGCTCTTATAGGCGACTATACCATGCGCGAACTTCCGCTTGAGGCAGTGGCCGAGATCTTCGAACGCGAGGAATTCACCAGCGAGGACGTGGCTCTGCTGGCCCTGTTGTCGCTGGCCGTGATCCAAAATGTGGGCCCTCGCGGCCACCTCCACCGCTCCAATCTGCAAACCGTGCTGGACACGTTTACCTCGCTCGGAAACTTCCGCCGCAGCCAACAACTGATCCGGGAGCCTTGCGCGGACCTCCGTTTCCAGGCCTGGTCCCTGGGCGAGGAGCTGCCCGTGCCTCGAACGCCTGTTGAGGCCCAAAACCGGAGCGTCGAGATCCAGCGCGCCGTGGAGGATCTCGAACTGAAGCAAGACCCAGGGGCTTATAAGTCCTGGCTGCAATTTCTTAATGAGGTCTTTTTTTATCATTCTTATTTTCTATTCAACTCCCTGTCACCCCGCGCCCTGGCCCGCCTGCTGTACATCGTATGGCAGTTGGGGGAGAGTAGCGCCGCGCGCTGGGTAATCTTCGACACGGACCGGATTCCGGCCGGCCTGCAAACTAACCTGGAAACCACCTCCTGGCAGGACTTGAAACAGCAGTTGGCCCAGGCCCGGCAGGAGCTGAAGGAACGGCAAAAAACGAATTTACTGGGCTTCGCGTTTTCCCTCCACGAGGACCAGCTGCTGGCGCGGTTGTCGCCCGGAAGTCGCGACCGCTGGGTGGAAGCCAGGCCGGAAGACCGCAAATCCCGGGGCAGCGACCTGCGCGTATCCATAACCAATGCCGTCTTGTCCCTGGCCGCCGTGGTCGCGGTTGGGATCGGGTTTTCGCTGTTTCTCTCCCCGGACGCCTGGTTGAACCTGGTTTCCTGGGCCGGGCCCGTTGCCGGGCTGGCTCTGGTCGTGAATTACGCGCCCCGGTTGTGGTATGTCTGGCGTCTGGTCCGCGGGCAGGCCCCGGCGGAACTGAAAGAGGCCACGATCAATAAACAGCTCGAGGGCCTGATCGAAAACATCGAGCGACGCGGCGGATTGCCGGTTGGGTATGAGCGTCCCGCCTTTCAGGTGTTGCCTTCGCAATCCTGGTGGTCCCTCCTGTTACGCGGCGTGCGCGTAAGCCGCGGCCGCGACCACGTCGTAAGCCTGCATCCCAAATTTTTATCCCTGCCGGTTTTCACCCAATTTACCATCCTTATATATATGATACATAAAGCCCAAGGCCGAGGCCACTGGCGTGCCACCGGGCATAAGCTTGTTTCCTACTTTCGCAACCTGCTGGGAGTTCATATTCTCGTCAATCTGCAGGCGCCGCTCGCCGCTTCCTGGCGCGCCTGGGTCCAAGCCCGGATCAGGGCCGCGCGCAAGCTGGCATTCCGTCTTACGCAGCGAGGCCGGCCGGTCAGGCTATATGTTGATTTCAATGAGACAATTTCCCAACCCAGGTCCAAACAATCCCAGAGCCTGCGTGATATCGTGGCCCGGTCCATTTCCTCGCCCGAGCGGCGCGAAGCTTTTATAAATGCTTATAACCGGGCCCGGGCGCGGTTTGACCGGGAACTGACCCAGGAAGCGTACCGCAATTATTATGCGGTTCTGGCTGGGCACATGACCCTGGAACACGCGCAAGAGCGTTCCGCGTCCTGGGAACTCAATGAGAACTTTCTGGAGACTATCCGGCGCCTGCAGGCGGCCACGGGCAGCCAGAAGGTTGAAATTGTGGTGGTCAGCCGCAGCGGCGAGCAGGCCTTGCACCAGTTCTTCCAGCGGCCTGAGATTGCACAGCGCCTGGCCAATGCGTCCATTCGGGTAAACGCCATCAAAGGAAATCGCTTGGTTTTTAATCCGCAGGGCGTCTTTACGGGCGAGATCATCGAGGACGTCAGCCAGCCCATGATCGCGGACAATAAGCAGGAATTCATCCCCGCGGACGGATTGTTCCTGGGCGACCACAAAGACAGCCTGCACGCTTACCGGCATTTTGTGAATGTGAACGAAAACGGTAATCTTGACGCGGTGGCCGATACCTGGATCCGGGAACAACTCTCAGCGCGGCGACTGCTCAGTTGGCGAGGCGTCCGGGCTTGGCTCAGCCTGCGCTGGGATGTTTTGTGGGGCAGCCCGGCCTGGCGGCAGGACGCGCGGGCCAGCCAATCCTTCCGTAACTTGACAAAAGCCAGCGAACTGGTTACACCCGAAGCCCGGGAACTAATTATCACCTCATTGCAGGGAATACTGCAAAAGCACCAGGCAACCATGGATGACATCCGCGAGGTAGAAGAAATTTCCAACAACTGGTCGGCCCGGCTGGAAAACAAGGCCGAGCAAGCCGCGCTGGAACTGCGGCAGGAAGTCCAAAACATCACGCGCCTGGATCTGAATGATGTACCGGACGCTCTGAAACCGGCTTTTTGGGACTGGGTTTTGCTTACCTTGCTGGCGCGTCACGACCAGGGGTTCACCTTTGGCCATTCTTGGGAGGTCGGGAACCTGGCGGCGGACATGGCCTGGGTGTACGGACGGGTCAACCGTGAGGCCGAGTACCCCGCGGAAATGATTGAATTGTTCCGGCGCGGAGGCTGGTTGCATGACGCCGGCAAGCTGCTCCTGCCCCCCAGCCTGCTATTGAACTCGAATACGCTCAACCAACGGGAGAAATCCCTGTTGCGAACCCACGCCCGGCTGGGAGAGGTTCTACTGGGCGCTTTTGGCTACCGCCCGGAAATTCTACAGGGGACCAATCACCATGAATGGCTGAACGGCATGGGATACCCGCGCGGCCTGCACCACACGGATATCACGGAAATCAGCCGAGCCATCACCGTGGCCGATACTTTCCGCGCCATGGTGGAAAGAACCAGGGTCGGCCATCGCCTGTCTGATATTCTGGGCGACTTGCTGATATATGCCACTAATAACCTGCCGCGCTACGATGCGCGCTGGGTTGCGACCCTGGGCCAGGTCGCGCGTCGCCGGGCCCACGCCCGGGGCACGGAAGTATTTTACACGCGCGTCGACAGGCAAGACAAACCTGGGCCCGGCGGCTGGCTGACCGTGGCGCCGATCCGCATTTTACTGCAGACCTTGGGCGCGGCCGTGGCCGGCGTGCTGTTCGGGTTCTGGATTTTCCAGGATCCGGCGCTGTCCTCCCTGACCGTGGCGGGCGCGGCCGGCGGCCTGTCCCTCGCCGCCATTCACCTGCACCGGCTGCTGCTGCGGCAACGGCTGGCGCGGTCAAAGCTGCCGGCCCTGACCCGGGAAATGCTGGAGAGCCAACGCGAAGCGCTGCTGGGCTACCTGGAAGCCCAAGGCGGGCTGCCAGCCGCGTACCGGGCAACGGACATCCGTTTTGACGTACTCCCGCAAACCGGCCGTCTACACTGGTGGCAGCGGATGCGGCTGGGCCAGGGCGAACAAGTCGGGAACCGCTACGAGGTGCGCGTGCACCCCAATGCCAATGCCTTGTCCCTGCCGGAACTGGCCTTGATCATCCGGCATGAGTTGTGGGAAGCGTATACAGGCAGCCACGCGCGGGCCACCTGGTCGGAATTGTTCCACCATTGGTTCGGGACCGCGCGGCGCGCGTTCAGTCCGGCGGCGGTCAGCGTACGTCCTGCCATCCCGGTCCCGGAAATGGCCGTGGAACCCGCAGCCCGGCCCCTGGGTTTGGGACGTGAAATAACCACGGAGATTCCCAAAGTCATTGCGGCCATGCAGTCCACCCGCGCGCTGGTGGCCCGGCCCAATGAATCCTTCTTCCCGCGGGCCTCCCGAGTCCAGCGCGCGTTCCGGTATGTACTGCGTTCTCTGGCCTTCCGGTCCGGCCGCTTGGGGTTTGCGAATTTCCGGCAACGCTTGCCCCTGGAAACGCTTACAGGCGTTCTCAGCACGGGGATCGCCGTGTTCCGGGCAGGCGTACTGCTGGCCATCCGCTTTCAGCCCGCGCGGGGGATTCAGCTCGATTCCGCGCAACCGGAGCTGCAACAACTGCTGCTGGAAAACGGTCTGCCGGACCAAACCGCCGTGCGCCTGGCAGCCGGCCGGGGCTTACGCCTGAACACGTTTCACGTGGCCGCGCTGAACAAAGACAATCGCGAGTTGTTACAGGGGATGGAACGCTGGATCGGCGGCCTGCGCCAGGAAACCGGGCAGACTATATTATATGTACCGGAATTCCTGCTGGCCTCCTTGCTGGCCGGGCCGCCGGCCGGAAAGATGTCCGCCCTGCAACGAATCGGAAGGCAAGGCCAATACCAGGCCTACCAATACTGGCTCGGATTGCTGGTCAGCCGGCATGCGGCCGCGTATCAAAATCAAACTCGCCTGGACCTGGTACTCAGCGCGCTGCAAGCCCAACGCGACGGTCAAGACGCCTGGCCGGAATTCAATTTGCGCGCCATGACCACCACGCTGCGGATTTCGCGCTATCTGCCCAGTCCGATCCGATCCGCGGTCCATGCCTATTGGCTGCGCCGGAATCCGACCAGCACCCTGAACTTAGCGCTGGGATCCGACACTTCGGTTCTGGCGCAGGAGCTCCGGAATCCGGGCAGCGGCGTGGAACAGGCCTACCGGCTTTACTCGCAGGTTCAAAACCCGGCCACTTTGCGCCTCTGGTTGTCCGCGCTGGCCGGATTCCTGAGAGACCAGGTTCCGGGCCTGACCCACGACCAGCAGGTCGCTGCCCTGGACACGCTGGCCCGCCTCACCATGCTGCCGGATCTGCGCGGCCGGACGGTCGGGCATTGGTTGGCCGGGACCCGGGGCCTGGAAAGCCGCGCGCTCATAGTCCCGGAAATAGTGTTCCAGCCCGGACTGCGCAAAATCTGGAGAGTTCTCCGTGATATGCTGCGTCCGCTCCCGGCCGTGATCGACCCGCAGCCCGAGGATATCCGGCCGCACCGCCTGTGGCGCATGCCGGGCCGCGCCGCGTAAAATGCGCCCCCAGGCGAAGTTTTTATCTTGACATGCCAGCGTTTATTAGGTAAATTAGCGACCTTATTTTGTCTAACGTTTGTCAGACATTTGTCTATCTTGAAGGAGGCGTTTTTATGTCTACACCCTTTCCAAAAACCGGGAAGGTGGAACGCAAATGGTACCTGGTCGACCTGGAAGGCAAAGTCCTGGGCCGGGCGGCGAGCCGCGTGGCCATGGTTTTAAAGGGAAAAAACAAGGCGATTTACACGCCCCACCTGGATACCGGTGATCATATCGTGGCCATCAATGCGAGTAAAATCCGGCTTACCGGGAAAAAGCTTTTGCAGAAAACGAGTTTCCGCCATTCCGGCTGGCCGGGCGGAGCGAAGTTTACCTCATATGAAAAACTGATGGCCGAAAAGCCGGAGCGCATGTTCCAGCTGGCGGTGAAAGGCATGCTGCCGAAAAACACGCTTGGTCGCGCCATGATCAAAAAACTTAAAATTTACAAGGGCACCCAGCACCATCACCAGGCGCAAAAGCCCGAGACATTGGAGATTTAATTCATGGAAGAAGCCAAAACCAGTCAAGACACGACGAAAAAAACCGCTTTGGAGTTCATGGGCACCGGCCGACGGAAAAACTCGGTGGCCCGGGTCCGGCTCAAGCCCGGACAAGGCAACTTTTTCGTCAACCATCGCCCTCTGGAAGAGTACTTTTCGCTGCCCAACCAGAAAACCCTGGTGCGTCAGCCCCTGGAAATCACTGCCACGGTAAACCAGTTCGACGTGCACGTGAACGTGAAGGGCGGGGGAACCAACGGCCAGACCGGCGCGATTCAGCACGGCGTGGCCCGGGCCCTGCTGCAGGCGGACGCGGACCTGCGCAGCAAGCTTTCCAAAGCAGGCTTCTTGACCCGCGACTCGCGCATGGTGGAGCGGAAGAAATACGGCCAGCCCGGCGCCCGCAAGCGCTACCAGTTCTCGAAACGTTAAGCTTTCTTTATAGACGGATTTTAGCTGTGAAGCGTTTCCGGGCAAACCTGAAGGGGTTTGCCTGGAAGCGCTTTTTTTGTGATTATAAATGATTGGTTGTGTCATATTTTATCAACCTACATTCTTGCCACTTCACCTTGACTGCCCCTGGAAGCTTGAGCATTTAGTCTGTTTTTTAGGTTGTCATTCCCGAATGCTCTTATCGGGAATCCAGAAAAAGCCTATTTTATAAGCATTGATAAATTCCTGGATTCCGGCTGAAAGCATGCCGGAATGACAAAACGTACTAAATGCTCAAGCTCCTAGCACTACGTCATCCTGAAGCGAATCCGAGGGATCTCTTATAAACTTGTTTAAAAACAGTGTTCAAAAGATTCTTCGTTTACGCTCAGAATGAAAAGACTACAGAAAACAACACTTTTTGAGTATTATGCCCGCAATGAAGACGGCTATGGGTGTCATATAAAAATAATAAACACGCTAATTTATACTATCCGCAGCAATTAACGTTTCAAAACGAAACGAAAACGTTTTAACCTATTTAAATAAAGGATTTTCTTGCGACCAGACTTGTGTTTTAGGATTACGTATGCTATATTTATATCCATAATTAGTTCCTGTTGCGGAAAGCCCTTTTTATTTTTTTGTGGTTTCGTCATTCCGGCGTGTCTTAAGCCGGAATCCAAAAAAGCACTGTAATATAAGCAAAGATGCTTCCTGGATACCGGCTTCCGCCGGTATGACGAGCTTAATTTGTCGTTTCCGCAACAGGAACTAATTACAATAATATACCATTATATTTTTATCCGGAGGCACAATCGTGAAAAAAGTAATATTAATCTTTTCAAAGGTTTTCGATTTAAAATTCGATTCCTTCATGCAAACTTGGCACAAACCGCAAAGAAAAGTCATAACCAAGGCCATTGCGCTGCTCATCAGCCTCAGCTTTCTTTTTCCAGTGATCAGTTGGGCCTTTGATGGCAGCGCCTATCTGCCTGTGCACAGCGTCTTTCACCAAAACCGCTTGGTGGAGATTCCCTCCCAATTCGGCCAAGTGGTGAAATCCTTTCAGGGCCAGGAGCCTTTGATCGTCCATATTCAGGATCTGCACTGCAACTACGAGGTGCAGCAGAATATTGACGGCATTATCGATCATCTGGCTGCCAAATATGGTTTGAAGCAAGTCGCGATCGAAGGCGAGTCACTGCCGATCAACACCACGCAGATCTCTTCTTTCCCAAACAAAAAAGCACAAATTGCAGCGGGTCAGGAACTTATGCGCATGGGCA
>JAUXBQ010000246.1 GCA_030619365.1 candidate division FCPU426 bacterium
GTACGGGGATTCCTTTTGTATGTTGAGGTCAATGTATATTTACTGTTTTTTGGCCATTTTATTTTTTTATGCAAACTGCCACATAATCACTGACAGAAGGCGTTCCAGTGCCCAAAGGAATAACGCTAATCTCCATAAACGGCATTCTAACTATCTCCTTTCTATCCGATTTTCTTTTCCACCTTCGGCCGCAAGCTTTGTCTCGCAGCTTCTCGTGCCAAATACAACCGTTCCCAACCTCACCATATTCGCGCCTTCTTCAATGGCGATCTTGTACGAATTGGACATGCCCATGGAAAGACATTTCAAATCCGTATTGGGAATACCCTCCATTTTCAATTGTTCATAATACTTTTTAATCTTTCTAAAAAAGGGCCTTACCTTTTCCGGGTCCCCCACCCTTGGCCCCATGGTCATCAAGCCCTCCAATTTTAAGCAATCCAGACCTGCTATATGTCTGGCCAGTTTTTCAATAATATCATGGTCCGGTTCAACTCCCGATTTTGTATACTCACTGCCAATATTCACCTCAATATAAACCGCGACCTTCTTTTGCATGACCCGCGCCCTTTTATTGATCTCATCCGCGAGTCCGGCCGAATCAACGGTTTGTATACAATCAAATATTTTCAATGCCTTGTTGATCTTGTTTTTCTGCAAAGTTCCGATAAAATGCCATTTGACCTCGCCGGCCTTTTCGCCCAGCTGTTCGTGCATTTTTTCCGCTTCCTGCACATAATTTTCCCCAATAATGCCCGCTCCGGCCGCAAGGGCTTCGTCGATCTCATCTGCGCCCTTCATTTTCGCGGCCAAAACAATTTCCACGTGATCAGGAATTCCTCTCCTTATTTTTAAATAGTCTTCTCTTATACTCATGATTATCCTTTTAAAGATTCCGCAATTCCCCGAATAGCCTTATTCGGACAAACTCGAATACAGACTTGGCAATTGCGGCACGATCCAGCATTTATTATTGTCGCTTTTTCATTTCTTACAGTTCCGGGGACACCATATAGGCCATGTCAATCTTGGGCTGCTGTCCCATCCCCTTCTCGTACACCTTCCTCACCCCAGCGCCCTGTTCCAGGGCGCAGAGCAGTTGAGCAGAAGAGCAGGTGAACAGTAGAAAAAGCTCAACTGCGACCAACGGGAGTCCCGTACGATATTACCCTCCGGTCGGGGCGGTCTACTGTTCAACTGTTCTGCTGCTTAATGTTTTCCATCATTTATATTATCAAGCTCTTTCCCGCACACCTTTTTCACCCCATTATTTTTTTCCGTCCCAACCATCCCCTTCATCTTTGGCTCGAACTCTTTCCTCACCTTGGAGTTGTGCCGGGCAATGGCGGCTAGGGCATAGGCTGCGGTTTTTTCCTTGGGTTTGCGGGCTGATTGGAGGATTTCCCGGGTTTTCGCGCTCATCGGCCGGCCCCCTTCCGTTATGATGGGATATATAGGCGTTAGACTCCCACTTTGGGGAGGATATTACAAGATTTTTTTGCGTTTCTGGATCCTGTTAGAGTAGGGGCACGGTTACCGTGCCCCTACGGTATCCTGCGGGCGAAGATAAGGCGTTGGTGGTCTGCTGCTTGGGGTTTACGGCCGCTGCGCAGTTCACAAATGCGCAGTTCTTTCAATCCCGCGACGCGGAGCGCTGCGCGGATCTGTGCCAAAGAAAAAGCCTGATGCAGGTGCGTCTCAGGAGGCTGGGAGCGCCACGTCTTGCCCCGTCTGCTGAATCCCTCCACATGGATGATGGAGCGCGATTGCTTGGCGTCCCAGCGATGGGTCCAGATGGAGACAAAGTCCTTGCCCACGAACGTTTCCCTGCCGCCGCCGTAGCTGGTTTTCAGGCCATGGGCGGTGAACTGGTCAAAGCAAAATGTGCCGCCCGGCAGGAGATTGGCCCGTACTTGGCGAAAAACTTTGGTCAGGTCCCGGAGAGACGTAAGGTAATGAATCCCGCCGTAAACGCAGACGGCCAAGTCCACGAGGCGCGGCAATTTCAGGTTGCGCAGATCCTGGCGCAAGAGGGTCAGGCCCCTCATTTTTCGCCTGGCCCTGGCCAGCATGGCCTGCGACCGGTCCACCACCGTGACGGGATATTGGCGGGCAAATCGCAGCGCGGCCTCGCCGGTCCCGCCTGCGAGGTCCGCCACCCGGGTAAACCGCAGCCCGAGGCGCTTGCGCTCCCGCTGAAAGGCGTGCCACCCCAGGGACACATAGCGACCTTCCATGATTTTATCATAAGAATCCGCGAAAGATTTATATGGTTGAGGGGTCATGAAAGGCGTGAACTATCCCAAGAGATTGATCCGCAGGTGCAAACCGGCCACGCGCGCGGCTCAGCGGCGGCCGCGCGGACGCGATTTCGCTTTTTTGGGCCCGGATTTGCGGGATCGCCCCGGTGTGGGCAGCGGCAGCTTGCCCTGGGTGGCGCTGCCCGGACTCACGATTTTATCCTTTTGAATTAAGCCGACCGTGGCGATAATTTTAAGGCCTTCTTCCGGCGAGATGGGCAGCACGTAGATTTGCTTAAGCGGCACCATGAGAAAATAACCGGACGTGGGATTGGGCGTGGTGGGCAGAAAGACATTGACGAGTTCCTGCTTGGAAATCTGCCGTGCCGCGGAGAGCGAGGGCGTGGTGAGAAAGCCGATGGCCCAGATGCCGGTCCGCGGATATTCGAACATGACCACGGTTTTAAAGGCGCTGGAGCCGCTCATGGAAAAAGAGTTGACTACCTGGCGCATGGCGCTGTAGATGCTGCTGATGATCGGAATATTCTTGATCACCCTGTCCCCGAAGCGGAGCAACTGGCGGCCCAGGTAATTGGAGGCCACCAGGCCGGTTAAAAAAATCAGAATCAGTGTGGCGAGGATGCCAAAGCCCGGAATATGCTTCAGTTCCGGGGGTACCTTGAACCCGAAAAACCGCAGAACTTCTCCGCCCATGGGCGCCAGCCAGCCGTCCAGGAGATTGAACATAAACAGGAAAATAAAAACCGTGACCGCAACCGGTATAAGGATCAGCAGACCTGAAATAAATATCCGGCGCAGCGTGTTTTTGTGCTCTTTTTTGGCTTTCGGCATGCTTTCACCCCTTCCGTCTGGCGCCAAGTATGCCCAAGAACGTGTTTAAAGTCAAGCGAGGATGTATTTCTCAGTCCTCAAGCGGGATACCCTGGTGCTGCTTCCTGAACTTTCCATATATCCCGCCAAGGGCAGTGATGCGGTGGGTGAAAGACCTCCTGGTGAATCTCGGATTTCAGGAAAGAGGCCAGGGTCCGGGGCAGGCGGATGCGGGCCAGGGGCTTGTCAAAGGGACAGCGCTTCAGGCTTCCGTCCGGGAAAATCGAGAGCGTGCCGTGCCAGGCGCAGGGCGGATTGGCCTGACCGTGTTCCAGGTGCAGGATGGGCAGCAGGCAGGGATCCAGTTCGATTTTTCGTGACACACGCAGGGTTTTCATTTTCCGCACCAGTAAATCAAGCAAAGATCCGAACCGGTCGCGGTGCATAAAGGGGAAATTGTCCGCCTTGGGAACGTGGAAATGGATCTTGCGGGCTGAGGCCAACAGCCGCTCCAGCACCGGGGTCTCCAGGAGTTTTTCGAGCATGAATTCCGTGACGTCGATTTGGACTTCCACGGCCAGGTTCTGTTTCTGCGCCCAGAGCAGGTCCCGAAAAAACGGTTCCCAGTCCGATCCGGCGATTTTATACTCATCCCAGCACAGA
>JAUXBQ010000235.1 GCA_030619365.1 candidate division FCPU426 bacterium
CAGGTGCAATATTTCCCCGGGCAGTTGGTTCTGGAAGTTGTCGCCTGCCTGTTTTTCTTTATGCAACCTGATTTTATCCGGATGAAGGCAGAGATCTATATTTATCCCTTTTTCCAGGATAGGATATTTTTTAACCCTGAGTTTAAAGGGCTTGTTCAGGCCATGATTATGAATTTCTACTTCAGCATCATCCCGGCTGGTCGCGACCACATTCGCTTTCAGGATATTCTTGATGCCTACAAAGCGGGCTACAAACTCAGTCTTGGGATGATAAAATAATTCCTCCGGAGTTTCAATCTGCTCTATTTTACCATTATGAAGCACAGAAATCCGGTCTCCTAAAGAGAAAGCCTCTTCCTGATTGTGAGTAACATATATAGTAGTAAGCCCGGTTTTTCGCTGGATATTTACTAATTCAGCGCTTATTTGTTCCCTGGTCAGGACATCCAGGCTGCTCATGGGTTCGTCCAGTAGAAGTACCTCCGGCTCAGTTACCAGCGTTCTCAGGAGAGACACACGCTGTTTTTGGCCGCCGCTCAATTGATGAGGGAATTTATGCTTTTCCTTTTCCAGATCGGTTTTTTCCAGGTAATATTTAAGTTTTTGCCGGATATTTTCTTTTCCATGTTTCCTGACCCTGAGCCCGTAAGCAATGTTATCGAAGACATCCAGATGTGGAAATATAGCACAATCCTGAAAAACCAGGCCGATATTTCGCTTGCCTGGCGGAAGCAGGCTTACGTCACGGCCATTCATCAAAACACTCCCAATATCCGGCTTAGTCAAGCCGGCGATAATGGAAACCATGGTAGTTTTGCCGCCGCCGCTGGGACCCAGCAAAACATGAAATTCCCCTGGTTTGACCTCCAGATCCAGATCTTTCAGGACCGGCCGGCCATCATAGCTTTTAGAGATTTGTCTTAACGCAATATTCATTTTATATCCTTTACGCGCCGGAGAACTGTTTCCTGATGCGCGATTTAAACACCAGCAACGAAGTAAAAGAAAACACTATCAGCAGCAGGGCAATGGCTATGGAGGAACCCATTTCTCCTGACATGGCATATCCGAAAATCGCCAGGGTCATGGTCTCGGTCTTGCCGGGAATACAGCCGGCTACCATGGAAGTAGCGCCAAATTCTCCCAAGGCTCTGGCCCAGGTCATAATCATGCCGGCATAAATGCCGTTTCGAGCCAGGGGCAGGAGTACTTTTCTGAAAGTGTGAAATTCCGAAGCTCCCAGGCAGACAGAAGCCTTGGTTACATTTTTACTTATTGCTTCAAATGCCTGGCGGGCTGATTTTATTAAAAACGGGCCGGAAACAAAAAGTTGCGCCATCACTATGCCGGGCTTGGAAAAAATCAGGTTAATTCCACGGCTGTTTAAAAAAGCGCCGAATTTGCTCTCGCCGCCCAGCAGGACCAGCAAAGCCAGGCCGGTCACCAGTGGCGGCATACAAATAGGAAGATCAACCAGGGTATCGAGTATTTCCTTGCCTGGGAAATTTTTCATGGCCAGCAGGTATGCCACGGGAAGGCCTAAGACCAGGGCAGTCAGCACTACGGTGAGCGAGGTTTCAAAACTAATAATCACGGCCGAGAGGATCAAGGGAGATTTAAACTGGCCGGCCAGCTCACTCCAGGAAGTGGCTGTAAACAAGGCGAAAAGCGGAAATAAAATCAGGCATATAAAAAAACCGCTTAATATGGATATCATTAGATTAAACAGCAGGTCTCTCATTTAGTCCACTTCCTTAAAACCATATTGCCCGAAAACCGCCCGTCCTTCAGCGCTCAAAAGATATTGGATATATAAAAACGCCTCCTTTTTAGCTTTGGCTGTCCAGCCAACCGGGATAAGGCCTGGGCAATTATAGGGTTCGGGAATATCAATAATTCTCACCCGGCCGGATTGCACCGCGTCCGCCTGCCAGACAATAGCGGAGTCTGCATTGTGGTTCTCGATCCATTGCACCAACTGTTTAACCGTTATTCCCCTGGCCTTTATATTCAACTTACTTTCCGCCAGCCCGGCTTTCTCAAGTATCACTGTGGTAGCCGCGCCTATGGCGCAGGCTGTGGCATCGCCCAATACAATCCGGTTATTTGGATCTGAAAAGTGGGCGAAAGACTTTATCCGGTTATCGGCTGGGCGGGTAATAATAACCGGTATATGCGGGGCCAGCGGAAGATAATCCTTCAGGAAACCTTTTTTTTTCAGGATTTTCGCCCATTTTTCACCCCCGGGAATGAAAATCCCGGGCGCTTGCCCGGCCAGTATTTTATTGGCCAGCCTTCCGCTCCCGCCGTAATCATAGATTACTTCTACCTGGTATTTCTCATTAAAACGCTGGCCGATTTCATTCAAGGGAAGACGCATGCCGGCCCCGGCAAATACCATGATTTCCGGTTTGACGGCCCGGCCGGCATTACCGCAACCGCAAACTACGCCGGTTATCAGCAGCGCTAAGGCCAAAAAAAGAGGGAACAAATCCCGGTTTATCCATCCTGCCGGCGCTTGCATATCAGCATCACTCCCCTTGCTTTGCTTACAACCCTTCCGGGCAGTATCTTTCTAAATTCAAAAGATACACCGCGCCGGCACAGGTTACGCCGTAAAATACAGTAGGTTTACCCTCAATTATTAATTCCCGGTATGTTTCATTGGCAAAAGTCGTGCCCGTAGCAAATATTAGATCGCACCATTTTATATTCCCGGCCGCATTATCAGGAGGTTCTACAACTACTCCATTAATCTTTTCGCCGATATTGTCTTTATCCATATCAGTTACCCGAAGCTCAAATTCTCTGCTTAGAGCCTCTGCCAACCGGGGCTGAAGACCTGCCTGAAATATTTTGGGATTTCCAAATCTTTCTTTTATGAATTCGACTACGTGCCTTTGACAGACAACCGGACCTTTGTCCCGGCAGTGGCCGGTTTTATCAATCAGGCCCAGATAGCGCAGTACGGCGTTAATAGTCGAAATAAATATCGCCCGGCGGAAATTATTTTTTAACTCCATATTTATTATTTCATAGAGAGAGCCCTCAAAATTGCCGAACATGTCCGTGAAAGCCACGCCAAAAGCGCTCTCATACTCAGCCTGCATCAATCTCTCCCGGCCTTTTTGTATGGGATAATCATTGTGCTCGGGATTGCCTATCGCCTCCTCGGGCGATAGGGTTATAGCTTTTACCTGCACAATCCCGTCTGGCAGCTTATGTTCATCGATAACTTTAAGTATTTGTTCTCTCAGTTCTTTCATGGCAACCGGCTTTCCTTTAAATATTGAGCTTAATCATAAGGCTTATTTTTCCTATAGTCTTTTTTGTAAACCAACAAGCTTGGTTTCTGTCCAGTTCTGCTTTTCATAAAAATCCAGCGCCCGGCGGTTCCCGCTGTCCGCCAGCAGTTGCAGACGCCGCAGGCCATGCTTCCGGGCCCATTCTTCCATGGCGGCCAATAGCCGGCAACCGATTCCCCGGCCGCGCCACGCAGAGGTTACGACCACATCTTCAATATTTCCCACCATCCCACCCTCAGCAGTCGAAATTATTATCTGCCAAGAACACATGCCAATGACTTTATGAGCTCTTTCAGCTACCAGGACACATCTATCTTTACTATCTGCCAACAGCATGGATAAACCCTGCCGCTGAATTGGTTCGTTAAAAGTAAAATCAACTTCAATCGCAAACAGCTCTTTTAACAGAACCAGCATATCCTCAATATCCGCTGGTACGGCCGGTCGAATACTAATATCCGGATATTGACCCATGTCAGGTTAAAAGATAATTCTCCGCCACGGTCCCTTCTTCCAGGGCGTCCAGGATTTCATCAATGGCCTCTTCGCTTACGTTTCCATACCATTGAGCC
>JAUXBQ010000162.1 GCA_030619365.1 candidate division FCPU426 bacterium
CGCGAATCCCACGGCCTTGCCCTTCTTCAGGGAGGGCAGGACCGCTTCGTGGTACACCTTGGGTTGGAGTGGGTCCGGCACCAGCATCATCATGACGTCCGCGGCCTTGCAAGCCAGATCGGAGGTCATCACTTTCAAACCACTTTTTTCCGCCACCATCCAGGCCTTGGAGTCCTTCACCTCGCCCACCACCACGTTCAATTTGGAATCCTTTAAATTGAGCGCGTGGGCGTGGCCCTGGCTGCCGTAGCCGAGCACGGCAATAGTTTTGCCTTTCAATATTTTCAAATCCGCTTCCTTATCAAAGTACATTTTTGCCATCTTCCCTGATCTCCCTTCCTTTTTTCTCTTTTTTTATTTTAAGAGTGCTGAAAAAATATTTATCCAAGCATTCGATTTATTGCTGTCCAACTAAACGCCCCTTTGGCTAAATCGTCCGGGAGGCTGATTTTGACAGGAAAATCGGCACTGTCTCCACCCGCTCAAGCCTGCCCCGCCGATAAAGTCTACTCTTGCCCTAAATGGTAGTCGGGGTGCGTTTTTTCCTGGAAAAATCAGCCTCCTGGACGACCCCCGTCGAACATTTGAGTTTCCTAGTGTTTCTTTTTCAGCACACGGACCGTGGCCACTGTCCCGGTACGGATCAGCTCCCGGATGCCAAAGGGCCGCAGGAGTTCAAAAAACGCGTTGACCTTGTCCGCGGTCCCGGTGATTTCCAGGGTGTAAGTCCAGTCCGAGACGTCCACGATCTTGGCGCGGAAGATTTCCGCCAGCTGGATGATCTCCGAGCGTTCCTTGATCTCGGCCTGCACTTTGACCAGCGCCAATTCACGCTCCAAATGAGCCTCGCCGGTCAAATCGTATACCTTGATGGTGTCCACCAGCTTGTTTAACTGCTTGGTGATTTGCTCCAGAATCGCGTCATCACCGGTGACCACGATGGTCATCCGCGAAGTGGTGGGGTCCTCGGTTTCGCCCACAGTCAAACTGGTGATGTTGAAGCCCCGCCCGGAGAACAGCCCGGCCACGCGGGCAAGGACACCGGGTTTGTTTTCAACTAGGACCGAAAGAGTGTGTCTCATGTTGGACTCCTATTTGGTTTTGACAGGTCCGACGGGTCAGACCTGTCCGACCCGTCAAATTCAGTCGGACGCGTCGGACTGTTTACATCAACTCCCCGATCATTTCGTGAATCGGAGCGCCGGCCGGAACCATGGGCCAGACGTTTTCCTCGGCTTCCACCTGGCAATCCACCAGAACCGGGCCTTCGGTGGCAAAGGCCTGTTTAAGCGTGGCTTCCAGCTGGTCCGGCTTGGTTACCCGCAGACCGGTGGCGCCAAAGGCCTCGGCCAGCTTGACAAAATCCACCGAATTATTGATCTTGGTGGACGAGTAACGCTTGCCGTGAAATAACTCCTGCCACTGCCGCACCATGCCGAGGAATCCGTTGTTCAGCAGGATGATCTTGACCGGTATCTTGTTTACCACGGCGGTGGCCAGTTCCTGCATGTTCATCTGAAAACTTCCGTCCCCGGTGACCACGGCCACCGGCTGGCCGGGCAATCCCACCTGGGCGCCCAGGGCGGCCGGAAAACCATATCCCATGGTGCCCAAGCCGCCGGAGGAGGCCCAGTGCCGGGGCTTGTCAAATTTATAAAACTGCGCGGTCCACATCTGATGCTGCCCCACGTCCGTGGCCACGAACAATTCGCTGCCGCCCACTGCGTAGAGGATCTCGATCACCTTTTGGGGTTTCAACCGGTCCGATTTCCGGTTATAGGTCAGCGGATATTTCTGCCGCCATTCTTCCAACTGGCCCCACCAATCGTCGCAATTCCGGCTCTTGGTTTCCTTGATCAGCTCCTGCAGGGATCGCCTGGCGTCGCCCACGATCGGCACGTCCACGCTCACGACCTTGGAAATGCTGGCCGGGTCCACATCTACGTGGATGATCTTGGCGTCCGGCGCGAAATGATCCACGCGGCCGGTAACCCGGTCGTCAAAGCGCGCGCCCACCGCAATGATGAGATCGCTTTTTTGGATTGCGTAGTTCGCCGTGCGGGTCCCGTGCATGCCGAGCATGCCGAGGAACTGCTTGTGCGTCCCGGGAAACGCGCCCAGTCCCATCATGGTCAGGGTCACGGGCGCGTTGATCTTTTCGGCAAGCTTGCCCAGCTCGTCCGCGGCGTTCGCCAGAATGACGCCGCCACCGGCGTACACCAGGGGGCGCTGCGCCTCGGCGATCATGGCCGCCGCTTTTTTAATCTGGTTGGGGTGCGGCTCCAGATTCGGCCGGTAGCTGCGCAGTTCCACTTTGTCAGAATACTTCGGAACGCAGGTGGCGGTGGTGACGTCCTTGGGAACATCCACCAATACCGGGCCGGGCCGGCCGGTGGAGGCGATGTAAAAGGCCGCGCTGATGATTTCCGGAATCTCCTTTACGTCCTTGATCAGGAAATTGTGCTTGGTGATGGGCCGGGTGATGCCGGTGATGTCCACTTCCTGAAAGGCGTCGTTGCCGATCATGCTGGTCACCACCTGGCCGGTCAGCGCCACCATGGGGATGGAGTCCATGTAAGCAGTGGCAATGCCGGTGACCAAATTGGTCGCCCCCGGACCCGAGGTGGCCAGGCACCCGCCCACTTTGCCGGTCGCCCGGGCATAGCCGTCGGCCATGTGCGCCGCGCCTTGCTCGTGCCGGGGCAGAATTACCCGCAGCCGGGAGTCGTAGAGTGCGTCAAAAATGGGCAGCAAGACCCCACCGGGATATCCAAAGAGGACATCCACTTTCTGGCGGATCAAGCTTTCCACGAAAATCTGGGCTCCGGTTATCTCTTGAGACATGGAATCCACCACCTTAAAAAGAAAATTGAAAATTGAAAATAGACCGCCCCGACCGGAAGGAACATCGAAATGGGACTTCCTGCGGTCGCAATTGAGCATGATCCTGCTTTTGTGAATGCCCTATATCCATTTTCTGTTTTCTATTGCTCAATTGCTCTGGCGTTATTGGCTACTCCAATACCGCCCCCGTACTGCCCGAGGTCACCTGCTTCATGTACCGTCCCAGCACGCCGCCGTACACTTTGGGCTTCTTCAGTTTCAGGCCCGCCAGGCGCCGCTGCAGTTCCCGTTCGGAGACCAGGAGGTTGATTTTCAGCTTTGGGATGTCGATTTCAATCTTGTCCCCTTCGCGAATGGCCGCGATCGGTCCGCCGGCGGCCGCTTCAGGCGAGATATGCCCGACAGCCGCACCGCGCGTACCCCCGGAAAACCGGCCGTCCGTGATTAGGGCCACGTGCTTATCCAGGCCCATGCCCGCGATTGAACTGGTCGGCGAGAGCATTTCCCGCATGCCCGGACCGCCCCGAGGGCCCTCGTAGCGAATTACCACAACATCGCCTTTCTTTATTTTATTGTTCATAATGGCTTTGAACGCGCTGTCCTCGCTCTCAAACACCCGGGCGCGGCTCACGCTGCGCATCATTTCCGGGGCCACGGCCGATTGCTTGACAACACCGCCCTCGGGCGCGATGTTGCCGCGCAAAATGGCCATCCCCCCACGCTTGTGAAAGGGTCGTGAAAGCGGCCGGATGATATTGTGATCCAACACTTGGGCCAGCTTGAGATTTCCGGATACTGTACGCCCGCTGACCGTGGCAAGCTTGGTGTTGATTAATCGCTTGCCGGCCAGGACCTTCATGACCGCTTGCACGCCGCCGGCCCGGTGAATATCTACAATAAAATGGTCGCCGACCGGGCTCACACTGCACAAGTGCGGCGTCTTCTTCGATATTCGGTTAAAATCCTCCAAGTCCAGCTCAAACCCCGCCTCATGGGCAATGGCCAGCAAATGCAGGACCGCGTTGGTCGAACCACCCATGGCCACGTCCACGGCGATTGCATTGCGAAACGCCGCGGGTGTGAGAATTTCAGAGGGCTTCAGCCGCTTGCGCACCGCGTCCATAACCTGGATCCCCGCCTGCTTGGCTAAACGAATGCGTTCCGCGTAAACCGCGGGGATGGTACCGTTGCCCGGCAGCGCCAGTCCCAAAGCCTCGGCCATGCAATTCATGGTATTGGCCGTAAACAACCCCGCGCAGGATCCGCAAGTCGGACAGGCGGAATCCTCAATGCCGCGAAACTCTTCCTCGGAAATTTTTCCGGCCTTGGCCTGAGCCATGACTTCGAAGGGGCCCTTGACCAGATCAATGCGCTTGCCCCGGTATTCGCCCGGCAGCATGGCGCCGCCGGAAATGAGTACTGTGGGAATATTCAGGCGAGCGGCCGCCATCATCATACCGGGAATAATCTTGTCGCAGTTCGGCAGCAGGATCAAGCCGTCAAAGGGCGTGCCCATGGCCACGGCTTCCACCGAGTCGGCGATGATTTCCCGGCTGACCAGCGAGTATTTCATCCCTTCGTGGTTCATGGCAATCCCGTCGCAGATGCCGATGGTATTGAATTCCATCGGCGTTCCGCCTGCCATTCGGATGCCGGCCTTCACCGCTGCGGCCATGCTCTGTAAATGGATGTGGCCGGGGATAATTTCATTGAAAGAATTGGCGATCCCGATGATCGGGCGGCTCAATTCCTCATTGGTATATCCAATGGCCTTAAACAGAGACCGGTGGGGGGATTTGGTCACCCCTTTTTTCATCACATCGCTGCGCATTTCCCTGGTTCTCGCTTTCTTTCCGGGGTCGAGGTTCTTCAAGAATTAAACTGATATAATAAGGGGATTTTTCCGAATGTCAACTGATTAATTTGCCTTGAGAAAAAGCCGATTCAGAGAGGATTTCGCCGGTCCCGGGAGCTGGCGCTCAGCTTCTACGCAGGGCGGCAAAGCTGACCAGGTTTTCATTGGTTTTTCGGAGCCGGCCTGACAGCGTATTGATCAGATTGATGGTGACCTTCAGTACCAGCACGGGTTCGGTTATAGACAAGTCCATTAAATCGTTCCGGAACATGGTCAGGGTGGAGGTGTTCTCCTTGGCCACGACGCTCGCCGAATAGGGGTGCCCGTCGAAGAGAGACATCTCGCCGAATACCGATCCCTCCGGAAGCACGGCCAGCGGCTTTTCGGTGCCATCCGCCATTTTTTTGCGAACCTCCACCGATCCTTCCAAAATAACATGCATCATGCCACCGGGAGATTTCTCCTTTATGATGACGCCCTCGTCCTTGTATTCCATTTGTTTGGAGCGCCGGATAAAAGTGGCCAATTCCTTGTCGTCCAGCCCTTCAAAAATCTCAACTCTTCGAATAACTTCCAGGTCTTTCATCCTGTTCACCGTCCTCTTGTAAAATAAGCGCTCGCGGCGATACCCGGCTCACGGGCCTTTCACGGATCAGGGCTTCGGGTGTTCCAATTTTAAAAGATTATACGCGTTTTTCCCGGCCATGTCCGCAATTTCGTTCGGGGAAAAATCGAGCTGTCGCAGCATTTCCACGTGCCGCAACTGGTTTCCCCAGGGCGCGTCGCTTCCGAATAAAATACGTCCGGCACCATGGGCCCGCATCAGTTCGATCATCGCGGGTTCGGGCGCATCATGCAGGCAGTAAGCCGTGTCCAGCCATAGTGGCTTTCCGGCCAAGTGCTTTTCCGATTCCGCCCAATGTTGATACCCGCCCAAATGGGCCGCCACCAGGATCAGCCGGGGAAAGCCCTGGTGCACCTGCAGGATTCGTTTGGGGGTGGCCTTGATGGGACCGGCAAATCCGAGATCCTGGCCCGCATGCATCAGGAGTATGAGGCCGGCGGACTGCAAGGCTTCGTAAATCCCGGCCAGGCGGTCCTCGTCCGGGTAAAACGCCTGGTATTCCGAGTGCAGTTTCACGCCGGGAATGCCCCGGGCTTTCAGGAACGCGATCTCGGCCTGCACCTGGTCGAGCGGCAGATCGGGATGCAGGGCGCCGAACGAAAGAATTCCGGGCAGGGCGCTTAAGGTAGCGCTCCAGCGGTTGATGTTATGAACCTGGCCGGCCTTGGTGGCCACGGGCTGGATCAAGGCGAAGTCAATGCCGTTCCGTTGCAGGGAGCCCCGCAAGCCTGCCAGCGTTCCGTCAAAACAGGCCCGGAACCC
>JAUXBQ010000207.1 GCA_030619365.1 candidate division FCPU426 bacterium
ACCGCCCTTTCCTTTCTCATGATCGGCGGATTTGTTTACGCCAAATCGCGTCATGATCCCATCAATGTTAGTTTTGGAGCCTTCAGCCTTTTTCTCGGATTATGGGCCGCTTTTGGATTCATATGGAATTGCCAGGTCCAGATTGGCGTGCTCTCGGACCTGACGCACCGTGTTTCCATGGCTATGGTGGTTTTGACCGGGAATTCGCTCCTGGTCTTCTCCTGGTTTTTTCCATCCCGCCGCAAGTGGGTCCGATCCCGGCTGGTGACCGCCAGTTATTTCGTAGCGCTGTTGATTGCCGCGTTCTCTTTTACCACGCTCAGCGTACGGGCCCTGGAAATCAGTGATGGCCGGCTGATCCGCGAATTCGGGCCCCTCTACCTGGTTTTTGCCCTGTACGTGTCAGGCGCCGGCTTGGCGGCCATCGCCAATCTCGCCTTGTCTTTCCGGCGATTGCGTTACAGCATCGAGCGACAAAAGGTCAAGTACGTTTTATTCGGACTGATACTGGTCGTTCCCACCTCGCTCCTCTTTATGCTGGTTTTACCGTTTTTAGGAGTGACGAAATTATTTTTTCCGGGTCAGGTTTCCTTTTTGGTTTTCATGGGATTCGCCGCCCTGGGGATCGTCCGCTACCGGGCCCTGGATATCTCCCGGATCGCCCTGAAAATACTCATGTGGGGCATCACTTGCAGCGTGGTGCTGGTGATCGTCTACATCGGTGTGCGATTTAACCGCGAGTGGCTTAGAGAAGCCAGCGATTTCCAGGCCGCGCTGTTCGGCATGATTCTTTTCGCCGTGGTCATGATTTATTTCATCAAGGTGAAACCCGTGCTGGAAACCATTATCCAGCCCAAGGCCATGAGCCTCTCCGGCGCGCTGGAAGAGATCAGCCGCGAACTAAGCCACCTGCGCAACCTCGAAGAACTGGGTGTTGAAATTGAAAAAAACCTGATCATGGTCTTTGACACGGCCCGTGTGGCTGTTCTGAGCCGCAATGAAGTGGGGAAGTTCAGCGTACTCAGCGGCAGTCTGGCCCAGCCGCATCGCGTCCTGGAGGAGCACGACGAATTCTACCACTGGCTGCAAAAAAACGACGAAGTGCTGGAACTCGGTCAGGTCCAGATGAACCCGGAGTACCGCAAAATACGTGCCGCGGCCCTGAATTTTATCACCCACACGGGTGCGGAAATCGTGGTTCCCCTGGTTTTTGATAAGAGACTCATGGGCATCGTCGTCCTGGGTAAAAAGAAAAACCAGCAGGACTATGCCGGCCGGGACATCGAACTCCTAACCATTCTCCGCCACGACATCAGCATGTCCTTCAGCAATTCCCGCCTGTTCGAACGGGTCAACGGGCTGTACAAGGAAGTCAAGTTGTCCGCGGAAACCCGTGAGCTCCGGGTGGCCGAACGAACCGCCGAATTGGAAACCGCCCTGCAGCAGCTCCGGCGGCTGGATCAGCTGAAATCGGATTTTGTGGCCACCGCCTCCCATGAACTACGAACGCCTATGACGGCCGTCAAGGGCGCGATCAACATGGCCCTGGAATTGCACCAGGAAGGGGAACGGGAAGCGCGGCTCCACCATTTTCTGGACATGAGCGACCGCAACATCGACCGTCTGATCAAACTGGTCAATGACCTGCTGGATCTATCTAAACTGGAAACCGGCCAGATGCAAATGGTTTTCGAACCTCTTTCCCTGGCCGCCGTGTTTCAGTCGGCCGAAGAGACGGTCGCACCCTTCCTGCAAAAAAAGAAACTCAAACTGGAAAACCAGCTCTTGCCCGAGCGCAGGAAAGTGGTAGGAGACCCGGACCGCCTGCAACAGGTGGCGGTGAATTTGCTGAATAATGCCGTTAAGTTTTCCCCGCCCGGCGGAACCATCCGGGTGTATGCCGAGGAGGCTGGGGACAAGTTACGCTGCACTGTGCAAGACGAGGGCGCCGGCATCGATCCCGAGTACCAGGAGCGGATATTTGACCGCTTTTGGCGGGGGGAAGTCTTTGCCGGGGACCGGGAGGAAGGCACGGGCCTGGGCCTGGCCATTGCCAAGGTTATCCTGGGACTGCACGAAGGCAAAATATGGGTGGAGAGCGAAATCGGACACGGCAGTAAATTTATTTTTGAGTTGCCCCTGTTCTACGCCACGTAGGTGGAGGCCCCCCGATTTTTCATTACCTGGCTGGTGAAAAAGTACGCGGCGATTATCCGGGGGTAGGCGTTTATGCCGTTTCCCGGGACCGGGCTTACCGACAAACGCGAACGCCATAGGCGTCAGCCTGTGGATTTTTACCCTTTTTTCTGCAATTTGGCCCAGGTATCGCGCAGTCCCACGGTGCGGTTAAAAACCGGCTGGCCCGGCGAACTGTCCGGGTCCACGCAGAAATAGCCATGGCGCAGAAATTGGTAGCGCGAACCGGGCGAGGCCTGGGCCAGGCCGGGCTCCACCCGGCAATGCCGCAGAGTGACCAGCGAGTTGGGATTTAACGCACTCCGGAAATCCTGGCCATCGGGGACGGCGTTGGGATTGGCCTGACTGAACAAATGATCATAAAGGCGCACTTCCGCGGTCACGGCCTGTTCGGCGGAAACCCAGTGCAGTGTTCCTTTGACCCGGCGGCCGTCAGGCGTGCCGCCGCCGCGGGATTCCGGGTCATAGGTGCAATGCAACTCCGTAATTTCTCCGGTGCGCTCATCCTTGACCGCCCGGTTACAGGTGAGGTAATAAGCGTGTTTTAAACGAACCTCGCGGCCCGGGCTGAGACGGAAATACCCTTTGGGCGGGTTTTCTGAGAAATCTTCCTGCTCAATGTAAACGACCCGGGAGAAAGGGATTTTTCGGGTACCGGCCGCGGGATCTTCGGGGCTGTTTTCCGCCTCGAATTCCTCCACTTGTGTTTCAGGATAGTTGTCAATGATCACTTTAAGAGGGCGCAGCACGGCCATGACCCGGGGCGAGGTTTTATTTAAATCCTCGCGCAGGTAATATTCCAGCATGCCGATTTCGATCACGCTGTTGGTCTTGTCCACGCCGATGGCCGAGCAGAAATTCCTGATTGCCGCGGGCGTGTATCCCCGGCGCCGGAGGCCGGAGAGCGTGGGCATCCGGGGATCATCCCAGCCGCTCACGATTCCTTCCTTGACCAGCTGCAGGAGTTTGCGCTTGGAGAGGACTGTGTATGTGAGATCCAGGCGGGCGAACTCGATTTGCTGCGGATGGCAGGGAGAGCTGACATTGTCCAGCACCCAGTCATAGAGTGGGCGACGGTCCTCGAACTCGAGCGTACACAGGGAGTGGGTGATGCTTTCGATCGCGTCCGAGAGGCTGTGCGCGAAATCGTACATGGGATAGATGCACCATTTGTCACCGGTGCGGTGGTGCGGGGCGTGCTTGATGCGGAAAATGGCCGGATCGCGCATGGCGATATTAGGCGCGGCCATGTCGATTTTAGCGCGCAGCACGCATTCGCCTTCCCGGAAATCGCCTTGGCGCATGCGTTCGAACAAATCCAGATTTTCCTCGACCGACCGCTGGCGATAGGGACTGTCCTGCCCTGGGGAGGTCAAGGTGCCGCGGTATTCCCGGATTTGCTCCGGGCTGAGGTGATCCACATAGGCCAGGCCCCGGCGGATAAGCTCCACCGCGTATTGAAAAAATTGTTCGATGTAATCGGCGGCGTAATATAAGTGCTGGCCCCAGTCAAAACCCAGCCACTTTACGTCCTCCTGAATGGCATGGATGTATTCGACTTCTTCCTTTTCCGGATTGGTGTCGTCAAAGCGTAAATGACAGGCGCCGTTGAACTCGGCGGCCACGCCGGAATTCAGATTCATGGATTTGGCGTGGCCGATATGTAAATAGCCGTTTGGTTCCGGCGGGAAGCGCGTTTCCACTCGCCCTCCGTTTTTACCGGAGTTAAGATCTTCCACGATCCGCTTGCGGATAAAATCCAGGGATTTTGCTGATTTTACGAGATTTTCTTGCTCGGAACCAGACATGCCATTCTCCTTTTCTAAATGAAGGGGGTATTATAGACTAGGTGAAAACCAAAAGTAAAGCCTAGTTATCAAAGTACTAAAATCGCATTGTGATAAAGTAAGCGTTGAGAATAGAAAATCGAAAATTGACCGCATTTGAATATTATTATATATAGTTTAAGGTTCAAATGCTTCGCAACTTATCAGTCATGTTAGTACCATGACTGATAAGTTGCGGCGGACCGGAGGAGGTGGGCAGGCCTGGGCCGTTTTGCCCACCCGGAGAGATTGCGCCATTGCTTATTTGGCTATCGCGCCCTGACACTCAAATAATGGGGAATGACATGTGGGCCTGGGAATGGATGGGACCAGGTCCTCTAAACGCCGTCCCCTGATGCGGATATTGATTAAGTTAATTAGTTAACAATGATAAATAACTTGAATAATATCAAGTAATAATATTAATAGTTAAAAACATGAATGAACTAATGTTTAAAAAAATATAGACGACTTGTAAAAATGAGGTTCTAGTTTATAGGATTTTTGCCGAAAATAGAAAAAGAGTTTAGACTGGGATGAATTCGCGAATTGATAATTTATTTTATTATGAAAAGTGTTTAAAAAGTGTCAAATATTTGCAGAAACAATCATTGGGGACTATAAATTCCGGCGCGATCCTGCCCGGTTTGCTTATTAGGGGTGATGAATGAAAAAAATCCTGGTTTTCAATGTC
>JAUXBQ010000220.1 GCA_030619365.1 candidate division FCPU426 bacterium
AAATGGTAATGTTGTTGGTGCCGCCCGCGAGATCCTGGGCGGGTGTAATCGTGACCGTGTGCGCGCCGTTGTTTCCGGTGGCCGACGAGGCGGCCACGCCTCCCACAGTCACGCCGGCCGCCGGGCCGCCCGCTATGGTAGTGCTCGCCGGGAACGTGACCACGATCTGATGCGTGCCGCCGATCAGGGCGCCGTCCCAACTGGTATCACAGTCAATGGTATACGAGGCGGGATTGCCGATCGTGGACGGGCTGGGCGTAACGTTGGTAACGTTCACATTGGTGCTGGAAAGCCCGATATTGTAAGCCGGGCTGGTGCCGGCAGTCGTCTGCACGGTGGTGGAGGCCGTAAGCGTATACGGGCTGACAGTCGAGGGATTGACGATGCCGGCGCTGGTGGTAAAAACAATGGTATATGCAGTGCTGGCATTCAGTGCGATCGGGGTGGTGATGGTAACGGCCTGGCCCGCGCCGCTGGCCGTGACCACGGATGAGCCGCCTACCGTAATATCCCCGGCTGAGTAAGTGCCGGGAACTGTGGTGAGTGCCGGAAAAGTGATAACAATAGTGTTGCCTGCCAGCAGCGCGCCGTCCGCGCTGGTGGTGATATCAAAACTGTATTGGCCGATATTGCTGATGGTGTTGGGTGTCACGGTCACCGCGCCCACGGTCAAGGCGGTGGCTGAGACGGCAATCGTGTAAGCCGGACTGGTGCCGGCCGAGGTTTGGGCGGTGGTGGAAGCGGTAAGCGTGTATCCCGCCCCCGTGGTGGTGGGGTTACGAATGGCCGCGGCAGGTGTAAAGACAATGGTGTAGGCCGTGCTGTTGGCCAGGTTGATCGGCGTGGTTATTGTGACAATCTGGCCCGCACCGCTGGCTACAGTGACACTGGAGCCCCCGACCGTGATATCGCCCCCGGCATACGCGGCAGGCACATTGGTATCAACGGGGAAAGTGACCAGGATTTGGCCTGAACCCGAAACCAGGGCGCCATCCGCCGCAGTGGTGATTTGAAAAGAATAGTTTCCCGTATTGCCGATGGTATTGGGTGTAACCGTTACCGCGCCCACGCTGAGCGCGGTGGCGGAGGCGGTGACCGTGTAATTGCCGGAATTGACCACATTGGTCTCAATGTTCGTGCTCACCCCGAGTTGGTACGTGGTGCCGGGTGTGCTGGGATTAATAATATCGTTGCCGCCCGTATTGATGATGACCGTGACAGCGGTTGCATTGCCGATATCAACCGGAGTCGTCACGGTTAGGGTTTGACCGGAACCAGTGGCGGCAGTCGTAATATTATTGCCATTGACCGTGATTTGCGCGCCAACTGCAATGGAAGCGGGAACCGTCGTATTGGCGGGGAAAGTGATCAATATCGTATCATTGGAAGCCGCGGGTAGCGCTCCCGCGGCGCCGGTATTAAATGTCACAGTATAGGTGGAAGCCGTGTTTACCGTGGATGTTCCCAGCGCGGTGGTTACGGTATCAATGTCAGCAAGCGCGGATTTGGGAAGAAGGAAAATCAGGGGGAGAGAGAGATAGGTCAATACTTTGAAAAAGTTTTTCATAGTATCCTTCCTCTATTATATGTTTTGGTTTTTCTATAGACTCTGACTTTAATCATATCATTAAGGTTCCGGAATTTCCAAAAAAACTTGATAAAAACTACTTTAAAATTTAAATTAGATTTGCTATTTGGCGTGGTGGGAACCTGATTTTGCTTTAATATCAAGGCGAATACGGTTTTGCGCCTATTTACCGTTGAGTTTTCGGTTCGCTTGGTAGCCGAGCATGAGGATGCGCTGTATCAATTGGTTAAAGGAAAGTTTGGTTTTCATGGCGGATTGGGCCAATTCGTCCTCGCGGTCCAGGGCTGGATTGGGATTGACCTCAATGACATAAATTTCGTTATCCGGTGTTAGCCTCAGATCCAATCGGCCGTACCCTTTTAATCCCAGGGCCCGGAAAGCCGTCCGGCTGACCTGCGCGATTTTCTTGGCCAAACCATTGGGCAGCGGGTTGGCGAAAGTGTTTTGAATGCCCCATTTTTTCCGGAAAGCACCATCCCACTTGGCCTTATAGGAAGCGAACTTGGGCCTCTCCTCGGGAAAGTCCGCGAAAATGATCTCCCGCAGCGGCAGGACGCGCAGACGTTCGTTGCCGATCACGCTGGCGTAGAGTTCCCGGCCCTCAATATATTCCTCCACCAGGGCGTCGGTGTGCATGTTCTCGTGTAAAAACCGGACCCGCTCCAGACACGCTTCCTGATTGTCCGCAAAGGAACTTTGGGCTATTCCGTCAGAACCCTCGAGGCCCAGGGGTTTGACGAATACCGGGAAACGCAATTGTTTCAGGGAACGATTGGTTTTGCCCTGCGGAAAAACCACTGAGCGCGGAACCTTGATGCGGTGCGGAGCCAAAATCCGTTTGGCAAAGAGCTTATTCCGGCAAATAGTCAGGCTGACCGCGCTGGACCCGGTATAAGGGGCATTGAGCAGATCCAGGAGCCCGGCGATGTTGCTCTCGTGCTTGCGGTCATTGGCGAATGATTCCAGCAGGTTAAACACGATGTCCGGCGGGTGCCGCCGGATCTCGGTGATCAGGGGGCGGATGCGGTCATGCATGCCCAGCAGCCGGACGTTGTGCCCCGGTTTTTTTAACGCGGTGATGATTTCCAGGTCTTTTTGCCAGTCCTCGGGCCGAAAATGATGGGCCCAGTCCGAACTGGTCGGGCGTTCCGGCACGTCGAATATCACCAGCACTTTTAAGTGTTGCTTCATACGCATCCTTTGAATTTTCCGGTGAACAGGTAATTGGAAACCAGGGCCGTTAAATTGGCGGTTATTTCCATGGTCGTCCGGGCGTCTTCTTGCGGAACCTTGAGTTTCAGTTCGTCGCAGCGGGTGGCCAGCTTTTTCAACAGGCGGGTTACCGTGTATTTTCTTTCCCGCGTCCAGAAGGACACGACCGGGAGCAGAGAGGCTTGCTGCTGCCGCAGCAGGCGCGAGGCCGGCAGGCCGCCGGGATGCGACTCGCTGGTGGCGAAGATCCGGCGAAGATCGGAATCGAAAAAGGCCGGGTCATCCTCGGCGTAAAATTTTCGGCGCTGCTCGTAATGCCGGCGCAGGCGGCGGCTCAAGGTGCGCACGTGGTAGGGTTGTCCGCGCCGGGTATTTACCGGGGATTTGCCCTTGAGATCCCTTATCAAATGATCCACGTATTTCAGCTTTTTTAGGGCCGGCCAGCCCCGGTAAAGGGTTTTCCAGTCCAGGTCCGGGGTGAGCCAAACCGCGAACGTTTCGGCGAAATCCTCTTCCGGATGGCTCTGGGCGTAACAGTTCTCCAGGTGCCGGACGTAGCTTTTACTGTACGGCTGGTAATGGTAGAAATCCTTGAACTCCTCGGAAGGGGAACCGAAGGCCGCGCGCCAGGAGCGGCGCCGGGGCAGCCGGAAGGCGTGGCACAGGGAGTGCCCGGCCTCGTGGCGCAGGAGCTTCATGAAATCCTTTTCCGTTTCGCCCTCCACTTCCAGCATGATCTTTTTTTCGAGTGGCTTCAGGCGGGGGTGGGCCAGGTAAAAGGGAATTGAGATGGCCGGGATGTCATCCGGGGAAAACCATTCGTCACCCAGGTAGCAAGGGGGATGAAAAGGAATCCCGCGGCTGTCCAGTTCCTGATAAAGCGTCTGGATGTGTTTTTCCAGGACGGTTTCCTTCAGGTCGAGCTTGAGTTCGCACAAACGCAGGTTGAGCAGCTCGTCGTCTGGTAGATCGGACCAGGAAGGGAAAGCTGCTTGGGTTTCACTCATAAAAGAGACGCACCTCAGGTATATGAAATGATAAATGTTTGTATAAGGATACCACAAAATAGAGGGTTGTTCCAGGGAAAACATCACTAGATATGGGGGGGGTGATGGAATCTGGTGCCAGGCACCATTAGGGTTTGATTCAATCTGTAGGGGCGCGGTTCCCGCGCCCTTATTACGATTCTTTTAGGCCTGTCACCCCGGCATGTGGTTAGCCGGGGTCCAGGACGTTTTGGAAACCAGAATTCACCTTCGGCCTGGATGCCCTGGATTCCGGCTTTCGCCGGAATGACGATCCTTTTTAAGACTGTCACCCCGGCAGGCAGTGCCTGCCGGGCACGATAATCAGAAGATTATTCTACGAAGGTGTATGTAAGACCAAGCGTTAAGGCCTGCTTGATCTGGCGCTGGGGGGAGATATCCTTGTCGTACCATATCTGGACGTTCAAGGCCGCGTTAAGTCGGATCGTAGC
>JAUXBQ010000092.1 GCA_030619365.1 candidate division FCPU426 bacterium
CGCTTGGCCTCCGACTTCCCATGATCATTTACTCCTTCGCCAGGTCCTGGTAATAGGCGTCATACGCCCCGGTAATTTTATTCCAGGTGTTGAGCGCCTGACGAAAGGTCCGCCAGGCGCTCACTTCCTTGAGCTGGGCGCCGTGAAAATCAGCCTGTGCCATGAGCAGTTCCCTCGTGCTGGTCCGGCCCTGGGCAAAATGGCGGGTTTGGATTTTCAGGGTCCGCTCCAGGAGTTCCCGGGCTTGTTGTTTGAGATGGTAGCCCTGCTGGGCGGACTTTGCTTCGCGATAGGCGGTTCGGATAAATGTGCGCAGGTTTTTCTTCGCGTCCGCCAACTGCTCCCGGGCGGTTTCGCGCTCAGCCTGACGCGTCTTGACCTCGCCCCCGCTGCTCCGGTTGGGCAAATACATGGAAAAGTTCAGGCCCAGGGCCCAGGTGGGGTATTCCCCGGATGTCATTTCACTTAAACTCCCGGCCTGGTCGCCGTCCAGTCCAGCCAGCTTGTAGCTTCCGAACACACTGAGCGAGGGCAGGGCGATGTTTTCCGAGACCTTGAGACTGAGCGCTGCCAGGCGCAGGCCGGACTCGGCCAGGCGCACGGCCGGCTGGCCGGCCAGCAGCTTATCTTCCTGCTCGGGCGATAATTCCCCGGGCAACTCGAATTTGGCAGGTGGCTCCGCGGAAACCACTTTCAGTTGCTCCCATTCTTCCGGACTGAATCCCGTGAGGTTCAGCAAAATTTCCCCGGCGGCTTTCACGCCGTTTTCCGCCGGCTGGATTTCCGAGCGGGTGCTGAGCAGGGAGGCCTGGGTTTGCAGGAGGTCTTTTTCCTCGCGGAGCCCAATGGCCCGCATGCGCCGGGTTTGCTTGAAATACTGTTCGTTTTCCTGCAGGGATACCCGCTGGATTTTCAGGAGCCGTTGGGCCATGATCCACGCAAAATACGCCTCCTTGATTTTTTCCACTTGGTCGACAGTGGTGCCCAGCAGGATCAGCTTGGCCATTTTCATCTGGAGGTCTCCGATCTCCAGGGCCACCTGATCCGGGCGGCCCCAGAAATCCTTTAGCAGCGGCTGAGTATAAGACAACATTAACTCCGGTTGGTAGGCCGGGTTGACACTGGTCGTCAGCAGCGACGGGTCCAGCCCGGGAATGGAAATATCCTCGAAGAGCAGGTTGGTACGGGTAGAGGTCAAGTCAAGGCTGACCCTGCCCCCAATCAATAGTTTGTTGGACAGGCCCAACTTGTAATTGAAAGCTTCTGTGGACTCCGGCGCCATAATGGAAGTGGGTTCTGTTTGGGCGTCCGAATAATTCGCCTGCCCGTCCAGGCGCAAGTCAAATTGCCCCCAGGTCTTCTCCACCACGGCTTCGGCCTTCTCAACTTCGTAGCGGGACTGGGCGATGGCGGCGTTCCGCTCCAGGGTCGCCTGTACCAGTTGGTCCAGGTTCGGGGCGGCCGCCGGGGCGCTCTCCGCAACCAGCCCGAGAATGAATAAAAGTAGTACCAACCTGCGCATGGCTTTTTCCTCCTGGGCCGCTCTTCCCGTCGCGGCCATAAGTTGTCTCCCACTGGTAAATTTTTTGGATGGGTATACCGCCGGTAGGGGCGGGTTCGGAACCCGCCCCTACTTCGGGATTTTCGCTCCGCGATTAATTTGAAAAATAGAAAATCGAGAATTGACCGCAATTGAGCATATCAGGGATGATCCGTTGGTTTTAAGCCTTGAACTTTTCTATTTGCTCAATTGCTCAGGCCCTCGCCCACGGCGAGGGCCTGGTGCCGAGGGCCGGTCTCGAACCGGCACGAACCTTTCGGTTCAGCGGATTTTAAGTCCGCTGCGTCTGCCTATTCCGCCACCCCGGCATGTTCGCGGCACTGGTGGCAGTCCTGGCACTGCCACTGGTCTCTCATGAGTTTCAACATTTGCTCCACCAGCCGCCCCACGGGATTGTTGCGTGTGGCGAGGTAATGGGCGTAATGGGTGTGCAGGCACTTGATGCCGCGCAGGTCCGCCACGCCGCCGATGCCGACGCTTTCCAGGTTCCGCGCCGGGCCAGCGTCCCGGGCCCGCAGCGACCGCCGGGTCTCCGGGTCCAGCAGGGACCGCCGGATGTAAATGTATTCCAACTGGGATTCGCGGAAATGCTGAAACAGGTCCGGTTTTTGATTGATACGGGCCTGGATGAACTGGATGAATCCCTGGTCCTCGATCCGGCTGATCCGGCGAACCGCCTCCGGACAGGTCAGCCAAAACACCGTGGGGAAAAATTGCGCGTCCGTCTCGCTCCGCGCCAGCGGGGCGTTGACCGTCACCTGCGGACAGCGATAGCCGCAGCGCCGCGCGATCCCGTGCAGATTGCGCGGCTGGCGCTTGATCTGCCCGGAGATGATCTTCTGATCTTTTTTGGTTACCGGTTCCCAGTTCATGTTTCATCCACGGAGCAGGTGAATTCAATATACGAAGGAATCCCCGGACTTTAGTCCGGGGTTACCGCATCCTCTCTCCCTTTTAGGGAGAGGGATAAAGGGTGAGGGTTACCTGAATACTCCGCACTTCAGTGCGGGGATGATTTGTTCCGGCGGTGTTTGAAATCAGGGACGCAAAATCAGATACCGCATGGCGCCCGGAGCTGTTCCTATTCGCGCTTCTCCCGGGCCATTTCGGGAGGGACAAAGCGGTAGACGATCTCATCCTCTCGCACCATGCCCAATTCCTCCCGGGCAATCCGTTCGATGGCCCGAGGGGCGTGCTTCAGGTCGTCAATCTGTTGGCGGAGTTTCTGATTTTCGTTTTTCAACTCCTCGGTCTGCACCACCAGGTGCCGCTGCTCGCGATAGAGGGCCAGCACCTTCAGCAGGCTTTTCTCTCCTGTCAGCAGCAAAAGCAGGATCACCGTCAGTCCCGCGCCGAAGGCCGCCCACCACCAAAACCGTCCGGTCCCCGGTATTTTAAGCACATAGTGACGGCCGCGCTGGACCCGAAAGCCGGATTTACGCACAATGAGCCCCGAATACAGCAACAGCCCCTCCCGGCCCGAAGCGGCTGAGAGCGGCTGCCGTATGGTCTGCGCCCGGAGCGTCTGGCATGGGGCTCTAGGTCAGCTCTTTTTCGATTTTCGGAATCGTTTTCTTGACTTCCAGGCGGCCCCGTCCCAGGTTGCCGTCCAGGTCCAGGGCGATGACCACGAAATATGCGGAACTCACGGTGTTCATGATCATCATGGCCTTCTCCGTGCTGATCAGAATCTCGCTGGTCCTGCCCAAGCCGAAACTTTCCGAGGCTTTCTGGGCATTCTTGATGATGGTGGCGTATTCCGCACCCACGTCGCTGATATTAAACGAGCCTTTGAGCGAAATCTGGTCAATGACAATGCCATCCGTACCGACCACGCCGGCCCCTATGGCACCGTCCACGTTGTTGACCATGTCATTAAGAATGGTTTTGAAATCCATTGCTTCTCCCGCCTAGGGTATTCGCGTGGTTAACGGAGCGCCTTGACGACTTCGCTCATGGCCAGCCGCATCTTGCCTAAATTAATATTCTCGTTCGCCAGCACGATCAGTATTCTGCTCCCGATCTTGCTGAAAATGATCTGCCCCTTCTCGCCGGTAATCAGGATCTGATTGACCTGGTTCCCATAGTCCATGACCTGCACGGACTTTTCGGTTTTCTTAAAAATCACCTGCACGGTCTCCACCAGGTCTTTGATGTTCCGGCTGGTCTCCAGCTCGCTCTGGATGACCTTGCCGTGCAGGTCCATCAGCATGGTGCCGATAATCCCCTCGGTCTGCAAAAGCTTGGCCACCGCGTGTATTTTCTCCGAACCGGCCGGACCGGCCTTGGGTTCGGCTTTAGCCACGGGTTCGGCTTTAGCCACGGGTCCGGCTTTGGCCACGGGTTCGGCCTTGGCCACGGGTTCGGCCTTGGCCACGGGTTCGGCCTTGGCCACGGGTTCGGCCTTGGCCACGGGCTTCGCCGCCGCGGCAGGCCGCGGCGGCGCCTTAGGCACCGAGTCCTTCATCACGGACAAAATATCGTCCGAGGTGATTTTATCGTTGTCCCGAAACCCGGCCGCGGGCTCGGGTTTCCCACGCTCCGGGGCTTTGTGCGCGGTGCTGGTCTTGGCTTTTTTCACTTCCATATCCTTCAGCCGCTGCCGCACCACCAGGTTTTCCGGGTCCGCTTCCAGAATCAATTTATACAGCTTGATGGCGTTCTCGATGTCGCCTTGCTTGCCGAGCTCTTCCGCCCTGGACAGATTCTGTTTCTTGTCCCGCTCGGCGTCCGGCGAGGTTTTCTTCGCCGCGGGTTCAGCCCGGCCACTATTGCTTAGCTTGGCCAGTTCCAGTGCCTTGTTTAGCATCTGCTGGGCATTGGCGTCGTCCGGATTAAGCGTGAGCACCTTCTGGTACTCTTTAATCGCGTCCGCGTGCTTGGCCTGCAGCATGTAATTCTGCCCCAGCAACGAATGCGCCATGATGTTGTTCACATCCGCCGAGGCCACCTTGCGGAACTCGGTGGCCGCTTCCTCGCACATCTTTTTTTCCATGTAAGCGCGGCCCAAAACCATCCTGGCGCTCATGTACGAGGGATGAAGTTGCAATCCTTTAAGGCAGGTCTCAATGGCTTCCTCAAGCATCCCGCTTTTTCGATAGGCCTCGGCCAGCGGAACAAACACCAGTGATTCTGGATTATTGTTTAGTTTCTTACTATATTCTTCAATTTCGGCAAATCCGGAATCGTCTTTGGCCATAAAAAACCCTTCGCCCTCAGGTATCTCCGAGAACGGCTTTAAGTACCCGATGCACAGAAAAAGACGGTATTTTCTTCACAATCCTAGCACTTCCAATTTTGGGTGTCAATATATATTTGTTTTCTCCCTCGAGAACTTTTTTGTCAGTTTTCATGACATTCAGGATGTCTCTAATATTCTCGCCTTTTCCCCTAACGGGCAGACCGGCCTTTTTTAGCACCGCAATTTGTCGGTCCGCGGTTTGTGTGCTACATACATGAAGGGATTCGGCCAGGCGCGCAGCCACGGCCATTCCCAGGGCCACGGCCGCACCGTGCAAATAAGTACCGAACCGGTGATAGGTCTCCAGGGCGTGCCCGAACGTGTGTCCGTAGTTGAGAATGGCCCTCAGGTTCTGTTCGGTCTCGTCTTTTTCCACAACCTGGCCCTTGATGGCGCAGGCCCTGGCAATAGACTGGGTGAGCGCGCGCATATCCAGGCGGGCCAGACGGTCGACTTCGCGCTCGAGCTGGGAAAAGAACCGGGCATCTCTGATGATCGCGGCTTTGATGAGTTCCGCCAAGCCGGAGCGCAATTGGCGCGGCGCCAGGGTTTTCAGCACCTCGGGATCCGCGATTACCAGCCGGGGTTGCAGAAAGGCGCCAATGAGGTTTTTACCGCGGGCGTGATTCACCGCCACCTTGCCGCCCACGGACGAATCCACCTGGGCCAGCAGCGTGGTGGGCACCTGTATAAAATCCAAACCGCGCATGTACGTGGCAGCCACGAAGCCGGCCAAATCGCCGACCACGCCGCCGCCCAGAGCCACCACCACGGCCGAACGGTCCACGCGCAGCGCTATCATCCGGCCGATCAGGCGTTCGGCCCAGGCCATGGACTTCGTGGTCTCGCCCTCGGGCACGAGTAGGATGTGAACCGCGAAACCCGCGCCTCGTAAAGAGCGCTCCACGGTCCGGCCGTAGAGCCTATGAATCCGGGGGTGTGAAACCAAGCAAGCGACCCGGGCCGGCGTCCGCCTGCGGGCCAGATGTCCGACGGTTTTCAGGGCGCCGGGTTTCACCACAATAGGATAATCCCTGTGATCTCCAAAACGAACCCAGACTTGCGCCATGTCTGCATCCTTTCCCGGAAAATATTCTCCCGATCATGCCCTATTCTAAAACCCCAGCCCCGGTCCGGGGTCTAAAAGCGAGCAACTATATCAAAAACCTTGAAGTGCGTCAAGCAAGCGCTTGACAACCATCAACCCAAAGGGTATGATCAGCTTCGAATTTTCAGATCTTAAGGAGTACACTCTCATTTAATGCGACGAATACGGCTTTTCTTTGGCTGCGGCGTGATTTTTCTCGCGGCCGCCACTACTGTTTCCGCTGATTACGCCTCGGTTCGGGCCCTGGGCAATCCCGTGTTAGTCATGGAAGACGAAACCACGGCCTTGAACTTGTTCAACCTGGGCAACCCGGCCGGCGCGGCCTTCCGCCCGAAAAAGAACCGGCTGGATCTCACGGTCCAAGGCGGACAGCGGGTAGAAACCGAGGAATTTTTCACGCTCCCCGAGCCGGTGGTGTGGGGCGAGACCGGCTCATACTACACCCCGCCCGACGAAAACAGCCCTGTTGACCCTAACGGCACGACGACCACCATCTTTTACCTGTTTTATAATCTGGATTCAGAAGGCAACACCCTCCCGACCAATGCCCTGATTTCCCGTAAACGAAAGCAAATGTCGGCCAGCTTGCTCTCTCCGGCGGATACCCTTTACCAAGGCTGGTTTACCTGGCTGACGGATGATCTCGCGTTGCAGGTGATTCCATTTGGCCAGCTCCGGTTAGTCAATACTACGGATTTTTCCGGACTGCGGGAATTATGGCAGGCCGGCGGCGCTCTGCGCGGCGCGTATCTGCTCTGGCCCGGCGCGGCCGTGGGCGCCGGCGTGTCCGGACAAACTTATTTTTCGCGGACCGACTTCGAGGAATCCGAGTGGGACCAATTTGAAATCGAAGCCGGCCTGGCCTCCCGCTGGCAGGAAGTTTTTAATTCGGATGACCACCTGGACTTGGGCATAACGGCGCGCGGCGGACAAAAAACCGAGGATCTGACCCTCCTGGATGTCAACAACGTGAATTACGCCTGGTCCGGCACTGTGGCGAAAAAATCGCGGCCCGCGCTGGCGGAGGTTCAGGGCATATACTATTATCGTTCGGTCATGGAAATCGGGCTGCGGTTTGGCTATATATATGAAGATGCCATTCTCTCGTGGGCAGGTGGCGAGCAGCTGGCGACCGCTTTACGCAATGTGGATTACGACCTTCAATTCCGTGTACGGTTGCCCATGATACGCGAGGATGACCTGCGTTTTGGGGTCTCGTTTAACAACGAGGGTATTCTTCATCCGTACCCCACCGGCATCCTGGATACCTCGGACCACGTCACGCTGGCCCCGCAGCAGCAAATTCTAACCTCCTCGTCGGGCATTGGCATCGGCACGGCGTTTGTCCCGGGGGAAGGATCGATTATTGCCTTGGAATACCGGCTGGGCACCTCCAAAAGTCAGCAAACCGGCGCGGACGAAAACCTGGCAGACTCCGGCTATACCACGTTTTCCGTGGGGGCACAGTTCCTCGTGGCCGAGGGCCTGACCCTGCGCGGCGGTTACACGGATGAACGGCTTACCTATGAATCACTGGCTGAACGTCATGTGGCAAGTTCCACTCAAGAAAATGGTGAGCTGATAACCAAAACCGACCCGGAAACCTTCCTGCTGACCGAAAGTACCAACCGCCGCTCTTATAACTTGGGCATCGGCATTGCAGACGGCCCGATAAGTATCAACCTCACGGCCACGTATGCCTGGATCACCAATAGCCCCACGGGCTGGGATTTTACCGATAAGGACAAGCCCGTTGGCCTCAGATACGTGAACAAGGATGAGAACGAAGAGATCAGCGGCCTGCTCAGTTTCACCTGGAAATACTAACCCGCCTTCCCTTGCGCGTTACTCCCTTTCCCTGCGGTTCCTTCCTCAATTCATGGTAAGCTAGCTCTCGAACCTACTCAGGGGTGTTCTATCCATGTCACAACCTGACCGCCGCGCCATCTGGGGCTGGAGTTTATACGACTGGGCCAACTCCGCTTTTGCCACCACAGTCATGGCCGGCTTTTTTCCGGTTTTTTTCAAACAATTCTGGAGCACGGGCCTTGACCCCACCCTGAGCACGGCCCGGCTGGCAGTGGCCAATTCGCTGGCCGGCCTGGTGATCGCCTTACTGGCCCCGTTCTTGGGCGCCATGGCTGACCACGGCAGCGCGAAAAAAAAATTCCTGCTGGGATTCGCCCTGCTGGGCATGGCCGGGACCATGTCCCTGTCCCTGGTGGGCCAGGGACTGTGGCCGGCGGCTGTGATGCTTTTTGTGTTGGCCAGCGTGGGTTTTTCCGGCGGCAATATTTTTTACGACGCCCTGCTCCCCCAGGTCGCATCAAAGCGCCAGGTGGACCGGGTTTCCGCCTTGGGCTTCGCACTGGGTTACCTCGGCGGCGGCCTGCTCTTTGCCCTGAACGTCCTCATGACGCGGCAACCGGCCTGGTTCGGTCTGCCGGACGCGGCCGCGGCTGTGAAGGTTTCTTTTCTCACCGTGGGAATCTGGTGGGGCCTGTTTACCGTGCCCCTGCTGCTCTGGGTCCGCGAGCCGTCCGCCAGCCGGCCCGCTTCGCCTTTCCGGCTTATTCGGGCCGGCTATTCCCAGGTTCTAAGCACCCTGAGGGAACTCCGCCACTTTCGCACGATTTTCCTGTTTCTGCTGGCCTACTGGCTTTACATTGACGGGGTATATACCGTGATTCGCATGGCCGTGGATTACGGCTTGTCTCTGGGATTGGCTTCCGGGGATTTGATCCTGGCCCTCTTGCTCACGCAATTCGTGGGATTCCCGGCCGCACTGGCCTTCGGATTCCTGGGCACGCGGATCGGCACCCGCCGCGCCATTTTTCTGGCCCTGGGGGTTTACCTGGGCGTGACGCTTTGGGCCAGCCTGATGCGGACGTCCCTGGAGTTCTTTGGTTTGGCCGTGACCATTGGTCTGGTCCAGGGAGGCATCCAGGCCATGAGCCGCGCGTATTACGTTAAACTGATCCCGCGCGAGCGGGCTGCGGAATTTTTCGGGTTTTACAACATGGTGGGCAAGTTCGCCGCCATTATCGGGCCGTTGTTCATCGGCGGCGTGGGGTTGACTTTCCGGGCGCTCGGCTACAGCAGCAGTCTCTCGGCCCGGTTCGGCGTGGCTTCCATTGTGCTGCTCTTCATTGCCGGTGGCTGGCTGCTTTCCCGGGTCCGGGAGACTGGCGGTTAACCGGGGTCGAAGGCTGGTTGCGCTACTTTTTCTTCAGATATTCGCTCACGCCCTTGACCGCGCAAAAATCCCCGCACATGGTGCACACTTCCGGCGAATGCGGCGTGGACGATTGGCGCATCTCGCGGGCCTTGCGCGGGTCGATGGACCGGCTCAGCTGCCCTCCCCAATCCAAAGCTTTGCGCGCCCGCGACATCTCCATGTCCCATTCCAGCGCGCCGGGAATCCCCTTGGCGATGTCCGCCGCGTGCGCCGCGATCCGGGAGGCGATCACGCCCTCCCGCACGTCCCGGGCATCCGGCAGGCGCAGGTGTTCCGAGGGGGTCACGTAGCAAAGAAAATCCGCGCCGGCCGCGGCCGCAATCGCGCCACCGATGGCGCAGGCGATATGGTCGTACCCGGCGGCCACGTCGGTCACCAGCGGA